>CALBOC010000248.1 GCA_937896705.1 uncultured Micrococcaceae bacterium
CTGCCGGAGACTCGGTGTCGGTTTCCAAGGCAGCAAAGACGTCATCGGGTTCGTGGTGCTGTTCGACTTCCACGTCAATGGACTGTTCGGTCACGTAGTCAGCCACGGCCAGTGCCATGGCATGATCCAAGCTGGCTTCGGTGGTGACAATCGTCAGGCTGGTGGCGTCCACGTCCTGGTCACCCGCGCAACTGGTCAAAACCAGCGCAGCAGCGCAGCCTGCGAGAAGTCGTCGTGGGGCTTTCAACACGCTCGCGTCACTGATCCCGGGCCGGCGTGGCGGCGGTTTCGAGTGCTTCAAGGACCCACTCCGAGACTCGGTGGCCCTTGGTTATGGTGCGATTATGCAGCTGGCTGATTGGGAACCAAGCGGCGTCCGTAGAGGACCCACCGACCTCTGGACGCAAGGTACCCGAGACAATTTCAGCGGTGTATAACAGCCGCAGAATTTGCAGCGGGAGCACCTTACCGGGCACCCGTTTATCCAATGGCACCACATGCGTGGATACTGATAAGAAGCGGGTTAATTCAACGTTATAGCCGGTTTCTTCCCAAACTTCTCGCACGCAGGCCGCCTCGGGTTGTTCATCGTATTCGATTCCCCCACCGGGAAGAGTCCAGAATGAGCCAACTGAGCTTTCCCACAGACTCAGCAAAACTTCATCCTTTTTCGTAATTAGCGCATAAGACGCCGGTCGCCACTGAAAATCCATATTTTCTCAGTCTAGCGGTCGCAACCGGCTCGAGGGGATCACTAGACTGGCACACATGGAGTACTCGACGTCTTCGGCTGAATTTGAGGGATCTGACAGCCAATCCGATCTACCGTCTATGGTCGAACCGAAACTTCGGGCCTTACTGACCGATGGACCTTCTACCGTTGATCTGCACCAGGAAACTGCGCACACTGCACGCGGCTGGCTAGATTTAGCCCACGAAGCAGCATACGCTGATGACCTGGAAAGAGCTTTAGCGTGCGCTACACATGGACTGGCAAGTGCTGGCACCAGTCCCGAGGTCAGGCTCGGTCTGTACCGGCTGGTCGCATCGGTGCATCACAAGCTGGAAGATGAAAAGGCTGCCCAACAAGCGATTCACAAACGCACCGAGTTATTGCGTTCCTTGGGGCAGCCACACCAGGCGGAGATGGAAGAACAATTGGGTGCGCTACTGTTCGCCGAAGCTGATGGTTTCGCCTCGACGGTACTCTCCGGGGTGGCGGACCAAGAGCGCTCCAATGACGGCATTGATACCGTTTTAGCCGATGTGCTCATCGGACTGGCGGTGCATCAGATGAGTCAAATGCGTGCCGATGAAGCACTGGAGCTCATTGAAGAGGCCGTGGCGTTACAGCGCCGGCGGGCAGAAGCCGGTTACCGGCTCTCGGCCGGATCATTGGCCAATACCGAAATGTTCTTAGCCCACCTGAAGTTCATGAACGACGAAGTCGACGAGGCCGATGAGCTGTCCAAAACAATTCTGGATGCCGGCTGCAACCGAGCCGTCCGTGCGGCGATGTGGATGATGCAGGCCGTCATCGCTCATCACCGAAATGAGATGGCCCAGTCGGCAACCTTCGGGATGCGTGCGTTGGAATTATATGCCCGGTTGCAGATACGACCCGGTGCGGCTTCTGCCGCGTCGCTGATTGCGTCGGTGGCTCGTCGCGTCGAACGCCACCAACTATCCGTGTTGGCTTGGAAAGTAGCGGTCCATCAAGCCGAACAAGGTGAAGTGGATGAAACCTCCGGACTGGTCGCAGCCCTGGGGCATCAACTTCTAGACGCCGGGGAAATCTCCGAAGCCGAAGATGTGCTCACCGGATTGGTAACCCGTGAACGGCTGGCAGGAAACCACCACGTGTTAGCGCATGCGCTCATCGATCTGGGCAATGCGGTGTGTCGCCAGGAGCGTTACACCGATGCGACCAAGCACTGGCGTGACGCCATTGACGCATTTTTGAAGGTCGACCGGGTGATGGAAGCTGCCAGGACCAGTCTTGCGGCAGCGATGAAACTGGCTGAGACCGAAGACTCGACCGTCTATCCAGAAGCCGAAGAGCTACTACGCCAGGCGATTGAGATGGCTCGTGCTTCAGAAGACCCGGCCATCGAAACCCAGGGGCTGCGCGAGCTGGCCCGGTTGCTGTGCGCCCAGAGTAAGCCAGAAGGTTTAGACCTCTACGATGAGGCGATCCAGTTGGCAGGCAACGACGATGTACGCTACGTTGCCGCGGACCTTACCCGGCAAAAAGCGCGGGCCTACGCGATGCTTGGCAAAACAAAAAAGGCCGTGGCAACGGCACTGACTGCTGCGGACATGTTCGAAGATGAAGCCGAGCTTGCTATGGGCCACGGATGCGAATTACTGGCCGGCAAAATTCTGATTGAGAACCAAAACTGGGTGGAAGCTAGCACGCTGTTTACGACGATCGCCGATTCTGACGGCATCGAGCCGCAGCTTCGCAAGGCAGCCTTGCTTGGCTTGGCGACCGCACTGCGCGGTCAAGGTGACCTTGACGAGTCCGATCGGGTGCAGTTAGCCGCTGAGCGCATCAAGGTCGAGAAGTCGTCCAAGACCGAACACGACTTCCTCGACGAAGACTTTTTCAAAGACTAAGCCAACTCGAGCAGCGCTTCAGCAATGTCCAAATAGGTGATCGCCCGGCTGCGCGTGGCTTTATCGGGTTGGTACGTGGGCATCAAGCTCACCACGACCGCAGCCGATCGCACCGCTAATGTGGCGGGGTCGGTGTGGGCTGCCAGCTGTCGGAAGGTACGCATGGCTGCCTGCCAGCCCCACGGGGTGTTGTCTTTAGGGCCCAACACGGCCAGATGGCCAATAAGGCACGCGAAATCATCCACCCGGTACCCGGGGCCTGCCCCATCGACATCCAAGAGGTGCTGCAACCGGCCGCTCACCGGATCTATCAGGAGATGAGCCTCGTACAGGTCCCCGTGCGTGGGTACGATCGGGCCCAGCTCTAACCGGTCGTGGGCGTGTTCCAACTGTGCTCCAAGTCGGTCCAGTCGGTCGTGGTGTGCTGGCATCGCCGTCAGAGCCGCGTGAATGAATTCTTGGTGCCGGTCTGCCCAGGAGGGCCGGTGCGGTAGCTGCAGCACTTCGGGGGGCATGCGGTCTAAGATCTCAACCAATTCTTCCGGGTCGAATCGGTTGTGCACACCTTCGATGCGAATATATTCTCCCAGCGGCATACCGTGGCTGCCCGTCAGCGGTAACACGTCCTGGACCGGGGCGGCGACCGGCTCAACGACCGGGACTCCGGCGGACGCCAGCAGCTCGTGCAGGGCATACAGCGGGCTGGCTTCACCGGCACGTAAGACTTTGAGATACAGGGTTTCCCCGAGTTCGCCGGGACGCTGTGGGGCAAACCGCGCCCGAAAGACGGCTCGGTTCAGGGGCCGGTAGATCACCGTGTGCAAAGCATTGAGTTCACGGTGCGGGGCGAAGTGCTGCTGTACTTGCGTCGGAGTGGCGGCGAGCCCTAATCCGGGCAGTACCGGATCGGTCGGATGTTGCCAGACAAACAGGCTGCGAGTGCCCACAGATGTGTGATAGCCCGCGGCCTGCGGTGCGACGGTTTCGGTTGTGATGCCGTAATAGGCCCGCGTGACGGGCCCGTGCGTGGGGTGGCTGTGAACCTCGACGATGGCATAGTAGTGACCCGCGCGGTATTGAACATCGTGCAGGACGGCGTGCTGGAGCCGCTGCCGGTCCTGGGCGACAACGGCTTCAAGCACTCCGGTGAGTTGGGTGGCATTAAACGGGCCGAACCCACCGGTGAGACCAACCATGGGTGTTAGATAGCGCGCCGACGTTTGAGAACTTTATCGAGATCCAGCCGAGTATTTGCTTTTTCGGAAATTTTGTCCTGGTACTGACTCGAGACACCATCGGATAATTGCACATCCGCCGAGGGTGTCGGATCTTGCGGTGTTTCCAGCGGTTCTGGTGCTGGTCGTTCGACTTCGGGGGCGTCTAAGTATATTGGGCGCGGCAGCGGGACGCGTGCCGGGATAGACCGCGGCGCCTCCACCACCGGTTCTGCAACTTCTTGCTCGATGTGTTGTTGCTGTCGTGCTGGTTCGTCAGCGAAGTCGAAGACTTTATCGTTTGTTGGTCTGGGCGCCTGGTATGCAACGGTTTCGGGGTATGTGGCAATGGTGCTCTCAAGGCCTTCAGAGATGCTGAGCTGTTCGCGTTCGCGGGCACGTTTCTTGGAATCCAAGATGGCCAGACCGCGCAAAGTGCCGTAGCAGGCCGCAGCGATAAATGCGCTGATGAAGGCAGTCAGCCAAGTTGAAGCACCGAACAGCCCGGCGATCACGGTGATGACCGCGACCAGCAGGGCGAGTGCGCCGACTGCAAAAACCGATAAACGGCCCCAGCGAATTGAGAATCCAGTGCCGCCGGAGTGCGTCGAAGAGGGGGAAGATTTCATAGCTTTCCTTGATTGGCGGGATTCACGTCGTTTCCGACTACGTTGGGTGACAACCGGACGACGAGCAAGCAAAAGTAAGCCGGCTACGACTACAACAACCACCACGATAGAAGTGGCAATGTCGATATCGGGTAAGAATCCGAGTGTAGCGGCTAACGACTCTTCAAGCTCTCGGAGACGGGTGTCCACTCTTCATACGATATACCGAGCTGTCCAGAAGCCCCCGAGTTTTCTTCGTGTGTTGCTCGTTTAACGTTAAAGTAGGTTACTTCAGACGGGAAAGTAAGCCCTCAGCAGGAATTTCATCAGTTGTTAAGGCAAAAGACTGATGGTCTCGCCATTGCCCATTGATATGAATATAGTCCTTGCGGAGCCCTTCAGCGCGGAAGCCCAATTTTTCGACCACCCGCAGCGATGCGGTGTTACTGGGCACAATATTGATCTCGATGCGATGCAACCCCACCCGGGTGAATAGATAATCGCTGGCTAACGCCACAGCGGTGGGAACGATATTTTGTCCGGCGTGGGCTCGATCAACCCAATACCCCAGGCTGGTGGAGCGCATCGATCCCCACAGAACCGGTCCCGCGATGAGTTGTCCCACCAGAGCCGTTGTGGAACCGGTGGTCCGAAAGATCGCCCACGGATATGACTGGCCGGCCCTGCCATCGCGGTTATGCCCTCGAATCATGGACCCATAGCTCATCACCGGGGGATTTCCGAACGGGTCGGTGGTCTCCCACGGAAGTAGCCACGCTGCGTTGCGTCTTCTGACATCGTGCCACTGCTTCCGGTGGGCATGACGCAGTGGGGCCAATTGCAGATCCCCGTGTTCAAGGATCACCGGCCAGATCGTGGGCAAGGCAGCAAAACGAGTCATGATCCACCATTGTAGGTCTGGAGGGCAGATGATGTGTTTGGTTGTGTCCGTTGCAGTGTCACAATGAGACTATGACTGCTGAACTCAAAGACCAGTTACGCAAACGATTCTTTAGCCAACGCAAGCAGCTCGGCCAGGCCGAGCGAGCACGCCAATCTGATGCGATCTGTAAAGTGCTTTTGGATTGGTATCGCGGTTTGGATGGCGCAGAACGGCCTACCGGCAAAGTGGCGATGACCATTCAATTTGGCACGGAGCCGGATACCGATCCTGTCATGGAGGCCCTTTATGCTGACGGGGTCCAGATTTGGGTCCCCATCTCGCACGCCGACCGGTCCATGTCGTGGGTCCAATGGGCACCTGATGTGCCGATGGAACAATCGGCGTTTGGTCCGATTCAGGAGCCGGTGGGTGAACGTTTCGGGGCCGAAGCGGTAGCCGATGCCGATGTGATCGTCGTGCCGGCCCTTGCTGTGGATTCGGCCGGTTACCGGTTGGGCAAAGGCGGCGGGTACTATGATCGGTTCCTTGCCGCGCTGCCCTCTTTGACCGAGCGACTCCCCTTTTTAGTCACTCCGGTGTTCGATTACGAGTTTGTCGATGCCGAGGCAGAAGCGTTTCCGGTCGAGAAGCATGACCTGCCGGTTCAAGCGGTCGTGACCGCTGAGGCCGGGCTAATGTGGGTCTAGTAGTGCGGCGGTTTTTCGTCCATAATCGCTCGATCGCGCGCTGAAAGCTTCGCGTCGGGCTTTTTCATCCCCGGATCTACTTCGTCTAAGCGAGGCTCTGGGCCGTCAGCACTTGCCGGGCCCGTACCGGCCACGGTGGCACGTCTGCGACCGCGGCGGGGTGTGGCTCGATCAGCGCCTTCGGGTGGCTTAGAGGTCGTCATAGAACGCATCAGTGCCGGTTTCTGGTGTGGGCAGGTTTGTCAGCTGTAATTTTTCGGTGAACGCATCGGCGACACCGAGGGGGTCGGTGAAGACATCGATGGCCCACAGTCCAGCGTTCTGCCATCCCAGGTGGGACAGTTGTGCTGGAATCGTTCTGGTTCGGGTCCGCACGGACGTGAGGTGGTAGCGAGTGGAACCGTCATAACCGACGGCCACCGGCAGGTAGTTTTGATTCGTGTGGAAGTTGGGGCGGTGCCGGTCGGGGTTATACAACAACAGGTCTGTGAAGCCGCGCTGATCAAATTTATACGCCGCCCCCCTGGTTGCTAAGTGTTGGACGAAATCATCGGTCAGACAATCCAGCGACGTGGATTGCGGTTCGTTGACGGGTTGCCCCACGGTCGTTGGCAAGTTCACCAATAATTCCCAGAAGAGATGGGCTCCGGACATCAGATTGTCGAAGTCAATTTCTTGGGGATGGATGGCAGTGAAAATAGACAGGCGTTGCCGCGCCCGAGTGAAGGCGGTGGCATAGTATTCGATGCCGTGCTGTTCGGAGAGCGGTCCAAAATGATGGATCACTTTGCCGGAGGCGGTTCGACCATAACCCAGCGTGAAAATCACGTGATCAGCGACCAGGCCGCGCGCGCGTTCCATCGGTGCCACCACGAAGCCTTGCCCGTTGGGTGAGGTCTCAGCACTAAAGAATTTGGTCGCCCACCGGTGGTTGGGCAGGTTATACCGGATAGATTCGGCAATCCGGCGAGCGTGTGCCGAATTCGACGCAATCACGGCCAGGGATTGGTCTGGGTGATCGCGGAAGTGTTCAAAGACCGCATCCACGGTGCGGGTGACTTCCGCGGTCGTGGATTCGACCCCGTCGTCGCCCATCCCGGGACTGCCCGGTTCGGTGAGGTATTCGACATGGATCCCGGTTTGGGTGCTGGTGGAGATTTCTTGCGGTGTCGGAGCACGGTCGACTCCCCCATCGTAAAGCTGATCGCCCAGGGTGCGGGCCAGATATTGGTTGACACCCCGGTGCATGATCTTCAGCGGTGTGGCGGGTAGCACCCTGTTGAGCGCCTGGTGGACCGATTCGGCCTGGCGCGGCTGCGCTGAACGTGCTGTGGGATCGATGGAGACTTGGAAACTCACCGGCCTACCGGAGACCGCATCACCGAAGGCCACGACCTGCTGGGCGCGGGAGATTGCCCCGAGCCCGGTTGCCAGCCCAATGGTTTCGGCATCCAGCACCAGCACTGTATCGAAGGTGATATCGGCTGGCAGTTCGGCCAGTGCCAGCGGCGAAGTGGTCAGGATCGGCACCAATGGCTGGAGAAGATTCGAGTTGATCCGCAGGATGGTGTCAACGTTGGCTCCCCCTTTGCGCAGCAGTTTGCGCAGTGACCCGGCAGCATCCGGGTAGTTATTGGTGGCTTGCTCCCACCGGGTGGCCAGCTGATGACGCACCCGCGAGGGTCCGGATTCCAGGTGGGCGCTATCGGCGATGCGGAACTCTTCTTCCCACCGGGTCAGCTGTTCGCCGGTGGTTGCAGCCAGGTGTTCATCGGCGGATATCATCGCTTCCAACGCTGACTGCCACCAGGCGACCTCTAGTTCCAGGGTGACCTGGTCTGCGGTGACACCACGGGCTTGGAAATCCACCAGCAGTTCATCCAGGCCTTGTTCGGTGAGCTGGTCGATGACGATGGTGCGCTCGGGCAAGGTGTGCAGCGTCTGGGCGTCGTTGACCAACTGGTCCAGCACATCGTGGAGTTCACCCGGGTCAATCTTGGTCAGATGGTGAGCTTCGGTTGAGGCCGGTGCCATCATGTCCTGCAACCGGTTGAGATCCTCATAGAGCTTGTGGGTGTCCTCGGCCAGAGACTCAACACCGGGCGGGATAACCGGGTGGCGCTTCGAGGTGGTCCACTGGTTCCAACCCGTGAGCTGGTCTTGGACCTTCATGAGCGCTTCGTGCAGGTTGGGTACGTCCACGCCGGGGCGGATGTACTCGCGAGCTAACCAGCGCAGCCGGGTGCGGGTCATGGCCGACATCTCGATACCGTGTTGTTTTCGCCAGGATCCCGAAGCGGTCGCGGCAATCAGATCAGTTACGGGCCGGTCGAAAATATCCGGGGTGAATCTATCAAGCGTATCGCGGACTTCGCGCAGCAATTCGACCTGTCTGATCCACTCGGTGACATTATTGCCACTGGTGAGTTGGGCATGCGCCATCGCGCTTTCTAAGCGCGGAGCGACCTCGGAAAGGTCGTGCTGAACTTGTTCGGCAAGTTCTAGTGCTGCTTCGGCTTCGTGCACGTTGCGCAGCCTTGCACCGTACCAGGGTGATTCGGTCGCGGATTGGTCGAAGGCGCCCAGTTGTGCGGCGTATCGGAGTTGTTCGGCGACTTCCTGCCGGTCGACTGTGGCATCCAAAACGGAGCGTTTCAGTCGCACCGAAGTCGCAGGTGCCGGATCGGCGTTCATGAGTTTGACCAGCTCATTCATGGCCTGGATGGGCGAGCACTGCCAGCGTTCGCGGACTTCGTGCAGCGATTGTGTGTGATCCACCAGCTGTTGGCGCACTTCGCGCAAGGTTTCATGAATCCGGCGCACAACGGGCTCTTTGGCGCGTTCGGCACTGAGCAGTGCATGAATGAGTTGTTCGGTCACCTCTTTGGGACCGGTGTCAGCCTGAACGCTGAGCACAAGCGGATCCAACTGAATGCTGGCTAACCGGTTAGAGAACTCGGCCAGGGTCGAGGTTTTTTCCGCCAGCACGAGCACGCGCTTTCCCTGGGTCGCCAGACCGACGGCCGCGGCAACTGCGGTCTGGGTTTGGCCGGTGCCCGGAGGTGCTGACACCACCAGGGATTCGCCAGCGACAATATGATCAACGGCGGTTTGTTGTGACCGATCGAGGTCCACCACCAGTGTTTCATCAGCTGGGTCGCGTTCATCCAGCGGGGTCGGGGCGTGCATCAGCTGGGGGGCCTCATCAGCGACTCCGGCATCTTCGGTGCCTGCGCCGACCTCGTAGAGGGCGTTGATAATGTCGTGCTTGGGGTCCACGACATCACGGGAGGCGGTGTCTGATAAGTCAGCGAACGTGGAGATCAATAAACGATGCTCGACGACGAGACCGCGCAGCTTGGCGGCCTGTGAACGCAATATTTCTAAGGCTGGTAATGGTTCGAGTTTCGCGGTGGTGTAGGCGGAGTCTTCAAGGGTCTGCGGGTCGAGGGTCAGTCCATAGTTATCGGCAAAAAAGCGCACCAGCGCCGGGTTCAGGCGTGCGGCACCGACAATTTGCACGTCGTAGTCGTCTCGGTCTGGTCGGACAGCTAACCGGATGGGAGCCAACAGGACCGGAGCGGATAGCTGTTGATTGACCCCATTTTCGCTGACCCGCCAGGTGGCCAATCCTGCGGCCAGATACCCCACGTTGATCCCGCGATCATCGAGGAGTTCTTGGATCTTAGTATCGATGGCTTCGGCGGTTTTGAGGTTGCGCTGCATCTCGGGCTGATCACGCATCAAAGTTGTGAGTCGGGTGCGGCGTGCCGAGAGGAATTGTGTCAGCCCGCTGGGCTGGGAGTGCGTGATGTCAATCGAGTTGGAGTTGGTCGGGGCGTACCGCAGCATGGTGTCGGTCTCGGTGCCCGTGGCAATTTCGGATAACCAGCGCGAGAAATCGCGTTCTGCAACCTCACCGGAATCAACCTCGGCATCGACTGGTTCCGAGTCAGGCGCCGCTACTTCCGTCGAGGCGTCCAGTTCGTCAGTAGACAGCGCTGTGACGTCTTGGTTGACGTCCTCTTGTTCGCGGCTCACGCTCATCCTTCCTGTGGTTGATACAGGTTGCACCTACACGACTCTAGTACGTTGGGCACTGAGTTTGGCGTTGCCACACCACGCACAACGCTGATGACGCGCCGAATTCTACGGGCTGTCACAATTTCTCTGGTCGCAGGGTTATTCCCATTCGATGGTGCCGGGTGGCTTGCCCGTAATATCGAGTACGACACGGTTAATTCCGGCTACTTCTGAGGTGATTCGTTGCGAGATTCGGTCCAGGATATCGTAGGGGATTCGCGCGAAAGAGGCGGTCATCGCATCTTCGGAGTGCACCGGACGCAACACGACCGGGTGTCCATAGGTTCGACCGCCATCACTGACGCCCACCGAGCGGACATCGGCCAAGAGCACGACCGGAGACTGCCAGATCTCCCGGTCCAGTCCAGAGGCCGTGAGTTCTTCGCGCACGATCGCGTCTGCTTCACGTAATAGGTCCAGGCGCTCTTTACTGATCGCCCCGACGATGCGGATGCCCAGGCCCGGCCCGGGGAAGGGCTGACGCCAGACGATCTCGTCGGGTAGCCCCAGCTTGGTGCCAACCGCACGAACCTCGTCTTTGAACAGTTGCCGCAATGGTTCAACGAGTTCGAATTCGAGATCTGCTGGCAGGCCGCCAACGTTGTGGTGGGATTTGATGACTTTGGACCCATCGGCATCCCCGGATTCGATCACATCGGGATAGACGGTCCCCTGGACTAGAAATCTCACATCTGTCGCGTTGGGATCGTGGGCGGATTCGGCAACAATATCGGCCTGGGCCTGTTCAAAGGTGCGGATGAACCGTTCACCGATGATCTTGCGTTTTTGCTCCGGGTCAGAGACCCCCTCAAGGGCGCTCAAGAATTCTGCCTCGGCATCGATCATGACGAGTTTGGCCCCACCGGTCGACGCTCCAAAAGCGCGTTCGATCTCGGTGGATTCGTCTTTGCGCATCAGTCCGTGATTGACATACACCGCGGTCAACTGGTCCCCGACCGCGCGTTGGACCAGTGCGGCTGCCACGGCGGAATCGACCCCACCCGATAGGCCGACGATGGCCCGTTTATCACCGATCTGTTCGCGAATCGCAGCGATCTGGTGCTCAATGACCTGGTCCACCGACCAGTCTGGGGTCAGATCCGCTGCGATGAACAGGAAGTTCTTGATTGCAGCCTGACCGTGGCTGGAGGCCTCGACGGCAGGATCCCACAGGGTCCCATAGATCTTGGCTTCGACGTTTTCGGCTGCGGCAACCGGCATGACGGTGTTCCACGCGGTGACCACAAAACCCTCCGGGGCCTCGGTGACGGTATGCGCGACGTTCACGGCCGCGTCTTGGGCAGCGGCCTGACCGGAGAATAGTGCGGCATTGTCATCAAGGTTGTCGATGTTCACCATTTGGTGGGACAGCTCAGTCGTTGGAGCGAGTGTGCCACCCAACGCGTTGATCACGGCCAGAAAGCCACCCGAGACTGCCAACACCGGGATGCCCGCGGTGAGCAAGCGATCATCGATCTCCGGGAGTGCCTCGGTCGCCGAAGAGCGAGCAGCAATCACCAGAGCCGCCGGCTGAGCCGCCAGAATCGCTTCGGCTCCTGCCGTGTACGAGTGGACTTCGGAATAGACTTTGGCTTCGCGAATGCGCCGCGCGAGCAGTTGGGCGTCATCTGAGCCGTAATCCACGACAATAACGGTGTCTTGCGCTGGAGTTTGGGGTGTAGTCATCACAGCAATTCAGTCTACTGGATCCAACGGGCCAGCGACCGCGTGCGGCGCGCTAATATCGCAGCACGCCTTCGGGGTGGGCGGCCAGTTCTTCTTCGACATTGCGGTTGACGCGTTTTTCGACGATGAACGACAGAAACGGGACCACACCACCGCCGGCCATGGCCAGCAAGCGTACCCCACCCCAGCGCATCATCGACCATAAGCGGAAGCATCCCAACAGGTAGAGCACATATAACCAGCCGTGCACAATCAGGATCAGTAACGAGATGTTCACACCCTCGACGACGGCCTGTTCGTGGTAGAGCCCCAGAACGAACTCGGTGCCGTCTTCGGTGGTGCCCCCGGCAAACAGCTCGCGACCGAAACCGTATTTGACGATCATTTGGAAGACGAGCAGCAGCAGGAAGATACCGGTGAGCCAGGCGGTGAACTTATACAGGCTCTGGGCGCTGCGAATCTGTCGGTGGGTACCGCCAAAACGACGTTTCTTTTTGCCTTCGGGCCGCGGTGGCGCTTGTCCAACGTCGGCTTCGGTGATGTCTTCTGGATCAGGCAGGGTCGAGGGGTCGACCGGTGGGGTTTGGTGTTTTTCAGTCATAGTGTTTTCGTGTCTTTCTGCTCGGTCGGGCCCAGCCCGTGGTAGGCACGGTAGGCCTGTTCGGCGGCAGCTTTTTCTTTGCGGGCTTCTTCGCGGAGACGTTCAAGTTCTTGGGCGCGCCAGTGCTGTTCCCACAGCTCATCGAGTTCGGCTTCGCGCTGGTCTTTGAGGTAATCATCGCGGACGAAACGCCACCACAGGTACAGCGAGAAGACCGCGAAAATAAACCATTCGACCGCATAGAAAATGTTCAACCAAGCCACTTCGGCTTCTTCCGGTTGCGGTTCGGTCGCTACCCCTTCGACGCCAGCGTCACCGCTGATGACGTACTCGGTACCGCCGACAGTAAAGGATTCTGCGACCACGTATCCGGCGTAGAGGTTTTCGTCCCACAGGTTGACCAATTCGGCAGAGGCCAGCATTTGGGTGCGCTTGGGGTTGATGAAGTGGTTGGTGTTGGGAGTTGGCCCCTCCCCGGGTATCAGACGGCCTTCAAATTCGATGGCTTCATTGCTCGAGACCCCGACCGAGGATTCGAAGAGCTCGGTGAGTTCTTCTGCGCTGACATCGATTTCTTCTGGGATCCAGCCCCAGGCCACCGGGATCCCGTAGTCCTCGGGCGCACCATCAACGGTCGCACTGGAAGCCAGCCACAACCCGACCTCGCCCTCATTGACGCGGGATTCGACCTGCACGCTGGTGGTGGGGTCCAGCTGGCCGGTGAAGGTCACCATCTGGTCGGCTTCATCGCCCATCATGGGCACGCCGGGTTCGAAGTGTTCGGTCAACGGGACCGCGGTCTCGGTTTCGGCGTGGGAGCGTGGCTGATCGGAGGTGGATTGTTCGAACTGCCACTGGGTGAGCAGCACGAAGATCGTGGCGACCGCCAGGGTCAGGAGGAGAAAGCCAATCCACCGGGGTTTGAGAGCTGTACGGAGCAAGCGGGCATCACCTTGTGTAGGTTTCGGACAGGTGGACCTCGACTTTTTGGAAGTCTTTGAGGTCCGTGTAGCCACACGAGGCCATGGCCCGGCGCAGCGCACCCATCAGGTTGGCCGTGCCGTTGGTGTGACTGGATGGGCCTTGTAGGACCTGTTCCAATGGGGCTACTGTGCCGACCTCGGTGCGGTCACCGCGCGGGAATTCTGGGTGGGCGGCTTCCAGACCCCAGTGCCAACCCTTGCCGGGGGCCTCTTCGGCGCGCGCCAGGGTCGTGCCCAGCATCACGGCGTCGGCGCCCATGCCAATGGCTTTGACGATGTCTCCGGAGTTACCCATGCCACCGTCGGCAATGACGTGCACGTAACGACCGCCGGATTCATCCATGTAGTCACGGCGGGCTTCGGCAATATCGGAGATCGCGGTGGCCATCGGAACCCGGATCCCTAAGGCACGGCGGGTCGTCGAGGAGGCGCCGCCACCGAAGCCAACCAACACACCGGCGGCCCCGGTGCGCATCAGGTGCAGCGCCGGGGTATAGCCGGCCACTCCCCCAACGATGACCGGGACATCGAGTTCGTAAATGAACTTTTTCAGATCCAGGGGTTCTTTGGTCTCGGAGACGTGTTGTGCCGAGACCGTGGTGCCACGAATGACGAACATATCGACACCGGCATCAAGAACGGTCTTATAGAACTCTTGAGTGCGCTGTGGTGTCAGAGCACCGGCCACCACCACTCCGGATTCACGAATTTCTTCCAGGCGGGCTGAAATGAGCTCCGGTTTGATGGGTGCGGAATACAGCTGTTGTAACCGGGCGGTGTTTTCCGGGGAGAAGCTTTGGGCTTGCAGGGCAGCGATTTCATCTAGGACCGGTTGCGGATCTTCATACCGGGTCCATAGGCCCTCGAGGTTGAGGACACCCATGCCCCCGAGTTTGCCCAGTTGGATGGCGGTGGCCGGTGACATGACCGAATCCATTGGCGCACCAATGACGGGAATCGAGAAGTTGAACGCATCAATCTGCCAGTCGAGCGAGACGTCTTCAGGGTCGCGGGTTCGACGGGTTGGCACAATCGATACTGCGTCCAGGGGCATAGCCTGTCTGCCGCGTTTGCCTCGACCAATTTCAACTTGATTGCTCACGTATATCCAATTTCTATCCGGTAGCGGATGGGTTAATCGCTTGGTGGGTTCACCGACATCATACTTAAGCGCGGTAGTTTGGTGCTTCGACGGTCATCATGATGTCATGCGGATGCGATTCTTTCAGCCCCGCGGCGGTGATGCGCACAAACCGGCCCTCACGCTGCAGGGTTTCGATATCTGGAGCACCCGTGTAGAACATGGTCTGACGCAGACCGCCTTCCAGTTGGTGCAGCACAGCACCTAGTGGACCGCGGTATGGGACTTGACCTTCAATGCCTTCGGGGATGAGTTTTTCGTCTTCTGGCACATCGGCTTGGAAGTAGCGGTCTTTGGAATAGGACCGGGAGCCATCGCGGGTTTGCATCGCACCCAGCGACCCCATCCCGCGGTAGGTCTTGAACTGCTTGCCGTTGTAGAACACCAGGTCACCGGGTGATTCTGCGGTGCCAGCCAGCAGCGAGCCCAGCATGACGGAGTTCGCACCGGCCACCAGGGCTTTGCCGATGTCACCGGAGTGTTGGAGTCCGCCATCGGCAATGACCGGCACCCCGGCCGGAATAGCGGCTTTGGCTGATTCGTAGATCGCAGTGACCTGCGGAACGCCGACGCCTGCGACGACTCGGGTGGTGCATATCGAACCTGGACCAACCCCGACTTTGACGGCATCCACGCCCGCATCCACGAGGGCTTTGGCGCCCTGGTAGGTCGCGGCTTGGCCGCCGATTACATCGACGTGGTCGGCAGCTGGATCGGATTTGAGTTTGGCGACCATATCGAGCACGCCTTGGGTGTGACCGTTGGCGGTATCGACCACCAGCACGTCGACCCCGGCATCGACCATGGTCATGGCGCGTTCATAGCCGTCGCCGAAGAACCCTACGGCACCGCCAACCAAGAGGCGGCCTTCATCGTCTTTGGCTGCGTTGGGGAATTCTTCGGCCTTATCGAAGTCTTTGACGGTGATGAGGCCTTCGAGTTTATTGTCCTGATCGACCAGGGGCAGCTTTTCGATGCGGTGTTCTTGCAGTAGGCGCTTGACTTCTTCGCGCTCCACGTTGAACGGGGCGGTGATCAGCGGCATCTTGGTCATGATCTCGTGGACCGGTGTGGTTTCGTATTCGGCACGTGGCACAAAGCGGGTGTCGCGGTTAGTGATGATGCCCAGCAGGACGCCAGCTGCATCCACGACGGGTAGCCCGGAAATGCGGTAGCGGCCGCACAGTCGGTCCCATTCGGCAAGGGTGGCTTCTGGGGAAATGGTGACCGGGTCGGTGATCATCCCGGATTCGTTGCGTTTGACCTTATCGACTTCCGAGGCTTGGTCTTGGATCGATAGGTTGCGGTGGATCACGCCCAGGCCGCCGTAGCGTGCCATCGCGATCGCCAGGGGCGCTTCGGTCACGGTATCCATGGCCGCCGAAATGATCGGAACATTGATGCGGATGCGTTTGGTCAGCTGCGTGGACACGTTCGCATCGGCGGGGATGACGTCGGTCATGTTGGGGAGCAACAGGACGTCATCGTAGGTCAGCCCTACGAACCCAAAGGGGTTGTGAGCGGTGTGGACAGGTTCGGATGATGGCCCGGAAGTGTGGTCGGTCACAGGATCATACCCTTTCAAGAAAGCCGTTGGTTTCTATACTAAGGGCTTTGTTCGGGTGAATATTCCGAACGTCGCTGTGGGCGAGGTTTCATCGCAGACCGTGAACACTCCCGGGCCAAAATGGCCTGAATTTTTACTCTACGGTGCCACCGGTTTGTTCGGCGTATTGCTCCGGGGTGAGGATTTCGCCTTCTTCGGAGACATCCACGGTGAACAGCCAGCCGGCCCCATAGGGGTCTTCGTTAATGCGTTCTGGGTTTTGGATGACGTCTTCGTTGGTTTCGACCACGGTGCCGCTGACCGGTGTGTAGAGCTCCGAGACGGACTTGGTGGATTCTAGTTCGCCACAGACTTCCCCGGCGGTGACGGTATCGCCGACTTCTGGGAGCTCAGCGAATACCACATCGCCCAGCTGGTCTGCCGCATAGTCGGTGATCCCGATGCGGACGGGGTCTTCGTCGTTGAGCCATTCGTGTTCGGCGGAGTAGCGGAGGCCGGATTTAACTACTGACATGGGTCTTCCTTCGGATCGGTGGGTTAGCGAGTGTAAAAGGGTGGTTTGGTGATGGTAAACGGCAGGCCTTTGCCACGCACATCGACCTCGACTTCGGTGTCGGGGTCCGCGTGTGCAGCATTGATATACCCCAGCGCGACTGGTTTACCCAGCGTTGGCGAGGGAATCCCAGAGGTGATGGTGCCGATGATTTGGCCATCCAGCGTAATGTCGGCTCCGCTGCGGGCGGCGCGACGTTGGTCGCTGGTTAGTCCCACGAGCACTTGGTCGGGAGTTTGGTCACGCAGTGGTTCCAGCGCGGAACGGCCCACGAAATTCTCGGGCTTGTCAAAGGAGACAATGCGTCCCATGCCGGCTTCGAAGGGGGTGCGCTGCGTGGACAGTTCATTGCCGTACAGCGGCATCCCGGCTTCTAGCCGCAATGAATCTCGGCTGGCCAGCCCACACGGCGTGATCTCCACATCGATCTCCAAGCCAAAGATCTGGTCCCACAGTTGGCTGATCTGATCGTTGGGGGTGATGATCTCAAAGCCGTCTTCGCCGGTGTACCCGGTCCGGGCGACGATCCAGTCGC
>CALBOC010000249.1 GCA_937896705.1 uncultured Micrococcaceae bacterium
GTGGGCGCGATGATTCACCTGATTCCCAAGCCCGAGACAGGTCTGATTTTGGACGCCATCAAGCGTCGCCCACCGACCACCATGATCGCAGTCCCGCCACTATTTCAGCGCATCGTCGAGGGTGCCAAAGAACGGGGTGTCTCACTGGCCGAGATTCGCACTGGCGTGGCGGGTGCGATGCCACTGCGTCCAGAGCTGATTACTGCGTGGGAAGAAGCAGCCGGTGGGTATCTCATCGAGGGCTATGGGCTGTCAGAATGTTCGCCGATCGTTGCCGGAAATCCGGTCAATGAATCACGGACCGCGGGCTCGATCGGGGTGCCCTTCCCGGATACCGAGCTCCGCCTTGCCGATCCAGACGACCTAGCCCGCGACGTCGGGCTTGGTGAACCGGGCGAGATTTTGGTCAAAGGGCCACAAGTATTTTCGGGTTATCACCAACGGCCGGTAGAAACTGCAGCTGCGTTCTACGACGGCTGGTTTCGAACCGGTGATATTGCAACAGCCGACGACAACGGTTTTCTGCGCATCGTGGACCGTCTGAAGGAAGTAGTCATTACCGGTGGGTTCAACGTCTATCCCTCTGAGGTAGAAAACGTCATTCGCAACCAAGATGGTATTGAAGATAGCGCAGTCATCGGTCTGGTCAACGAGCAAGGCGATGAAGAAGTCATCGCCGCGCTCGTCACCGCTGACGGTCTTTTGCCTGACGTGGACCGTTTGCGGCACCTGCTCAAAGAAAAGCTCACGAGTTACAAGGTGCCCCGGCGCTTCCACGTGCTGGCCGATTTGCCGCGCAATGAGATGGGCAAGGTGCTGCGTCGCGAGGTCAAACACCAATTGGAGAAAGTGGAACGGCTCCGTAACGAAAAGCGTGACTTCACACGCTGACTCTTGAGGCGGGTGGAACGGAACGACGCGCCCAGCGCGGGACCTTTTCCGGTCGGGGACCTACTCCCACAATACATGCTGGAACAACGCTCAGCGACGGCACCCGCTGCACTAGTCGGGACACAACTGTTGGAACCTGCAGGTCTCGGCGGCCTTCCAACACTGGCATGATGACTGCAGCGTGCCCAAGCCGCTGCAAGCCCTGCAACAACACCGTGGGAACGATTCGTCTGCGTTGCACCCGTGCGAGCAGGCGCCGACCACCGTGGGCGGCGAAAACCCCGCGGCGTAGTGGGACGGCTAGTAACCGGGCCGCGGCTACGGCATCTTGGATAGCCAGGTTGATGCCGATGCCACCCACGGGCGACATGGCGTGCGCGGCGTCGCCGAGACAGAGCACCCCGGGACCGTACCATCGGCGTAAACGATCAACCCGCACGGCCAGATGTTTGACGTCGTCCATGGATTTGATGCTTGTGACTTCTGCTGCCACCTCCGGGAGCAGCTCAGCCACTCGAGTCCGAAAAGCTTCGATTCCCTGAGCTCGGACTTCCGTATCAGCACCTTTAAGACCAAGCTGTGCAACCTGGAGATACCCCTCGCGTGGGATAACAATCGCCAAACGATCCTGATGAGCGCGGGGGAGGAGTGCATTGCCAATATTGTGGCTCGTATTAATGCGATACCACCAGACATCGAAGCCGACGGGCAATTCTTTGACCGACAATGAGGCTGCCCGCCGAACGGTGGACCGGCGACCGTCACACGCCACGGTCAGATCAGCCAGCAACCGTCCCTCACCCTCCGGTGAGCGGTAACTCATCCCTGTGACGCGACCGTGTTCACGGACCACACCGGTCACTTCATGCTCGGTGAGCAACGTGAAATTTGGTTCAGACGCTGCAGCCTCGGCAAGAAGGTTCAGTAAATCCCACTGCGGAACCATGGCGATATAACGATGCCGCACAGGTAACCGTCGAAAATCGACTAAGACGACCTCGTTGCCTTCGGCATCGGGTAACTGCAAATGCGACAGCTGAGACTGCGGCAAGTCATCGAAACGGTCAGATAGACCTAAGTCATCAAGCAACGCCATGGTGCTGGGATGGACGGTGTCACCGCGAAAATCCCGCAGAAAGTCAGCATGTTTTTCTAACACGGTGACCGCTACTCCTGCTCGGGCCAGTAGCAGTCCGAGCACCAACCCGGCCGGACCGCCCCCGGCAATAGCGCACGTCGTTGTTCTAGTAGCAGACCCTGAGCTAGATGAACCGTGTGAGGTACCCATAGTGCGACACCCTTCGAGAGGTACGTTACATTTTACCCGCTGTGATGAGTGTTGTTGCGACGCAGTGTGCGGTCAAGCCGGCGCAGGGCACTGCGCACGGTTGTGACCAGTACTCCGGTGCTTACCGCTGGGGCCGTTAAAACACCGGCCAGCGGAAGCCAGCGGGCAGCCTTTGGGTCATCGGCTTGGCGAGCAGCTGCGGTGATCAACACCAGTGACATGGCTTGCAGTCCCAATGCTTGGGCTGCGGCCGTTACATCCACGGTCGGATTTGAGTTCGAAGTGGTCGCCCGTCGGGTGGCGATCTCGGCCCATACCCCTGATCCGACAGAAAGCAACACGGGAGTTGCCATCGCAGCGACACCGTTACCCCAGCGGTTCGGACGAAACGTCACTCCCCAGTTGGTAGGTAGCTGATCGTGATGCTGGGCGGTGCAAGCCCCTGCGATGACAGCAGCAGAGGCCCCTATAAGCGGGCTGATACGTAAGGTTTTGATCGTGGCAGACGGGATATGGTCGACAAGATCCGGAACGGAGTCGTCCGGGCGCAACAGCCCGAGTCGAACTGCTACGGCACCGATGTTGAGGTCCCATCCGATGCCAACGGTGCGAGGCACAAAAAGCTTCGGGTTCTCGGGTTCGAATGCACGAAGTCGAGCTTCAGCGTTGGTCAATCCTGCAAGGGAGACCGGGAGGCCAAGCACTCGGCGCACGCCATCTTCGGGTTGCGTAGTCGTCATGTGGTTCCTTTCAGAGCAGTGGATACAGCCTCGACGAGCTCATTCCAGTCAGCATAAAGATCATTGAGTCTGGTGGAGCCGCGGTCGGTTACTCGGTAGACCTTGCGTGGTGGACCGATGGGCGATTCTTCCCAGTGGGTCTCGAGCATCCCGGTTTTGCGTAGTCGAGCAAGTAGGGGATAGAGGGTCCCGGACGACAGCTCGGAACCCAGTGACTCCGTTAGGGTTTCCAGCAGTGCACCGCCGTATGCAGGTTGGTGCTTGAGGCTCGCTAATACGACTAGCTCAAGAACCCCTTTGCGCATTTGTGATTCGGACACAACCGCCATCCTTGTCTAACCGAGTACTGTGTTAAGCATAGTAGTGGAATGTGATGAGCTGCGATAGAGGAGGGCGCAATTGACTAGCTCCGCGACTCGTTATGTTCAACAATGAGAGGTCAGTGAGTCACGGTCGACTGCATCTCCTGACGCTCTGACTATGACAGTTAAAGGAGTAGGGCGGGGTGGGGGAACTTTGGCCTAAATATTACTTTCCATGTTGGAAAGTAGACGGTAACTTTCCAGTATGGAAAGTTTAGGTAATTCAGATTCGAGATCAGCCCGCGAAGCTCTAAATAATGCTGCTTCGGTGCGGGCGCACCTTTCAACGAAAGTCACGGCGCCCTGGTGGTATCACTGGGGTGCCGCAGCGGCCACCGCAGCACTTTTTATCGGCATCGGCATGACCGTTGCGGGAATGGAGAGCCTTGGAACTCTCATCCTGGTACTAGGCGCAGTTATAGGCCCCGCCGTGTTGCTGAGCGCGCTGCGCAATGTCACCGGTATCGCACTAGATCGCTACTCTTCAGGAATGGGCTGGTGGTACATAGTGGTCTTCGGGCTGCTCATTGCCGCGTTTTCACTTGAACTGTGGGGTGGTGTACCTTACATGCTGTATGCGGCGGGAATTTTGGCAGCCGGAGCCACGCTGTGGAGAGAACGGCAGCTTGATCGGTTAGTTCAAGCTCGGGTGCGAGGCGAGGTGCGAGGTGTCTAATGTCTCGCCTCTGCCAAAGTTCAATCCGGTAATTCATGCTCAGCACCGATTGCAATTGTGTGCATTGCTCGCAGATGTAGATGCGGTGGATTTTCCGACGGCTCGTCAGACCCTCGGTATCAGCGAGTCTTCATTGAGTAAGCAGGTGAAGCGTCTCAGCGAGGAAGGCTATATAGAAGTCAGTAAGCGACCTCATGGAGTACGCACTCGGACTTGGCTGTCGCTCACCAACGAAGGTAGAGGAGCCTATCTCAGCCATCTCGCCGAACTGCGACGTATCGTGGGCGCTGACCAAGGGGCATAAATGTTTTAGTCGCTCGGTGGGCGCTTTCGGTTCTGTTTGATCTCGGCACGGTGACGTTTTGCTGCTAGGCGGCGGCGCTGCGACCCGCGGGTTGGTTTGGTTCTGCGGCGAACCGGTTGGGGCGCTAGGGCTTCTCGCAGTAGGGACGCCAGGCGCTGTCGGGCAGCTTTTCGGTTACGCAGCTGGGATCGATGTTCGGCAGCCGTGACAGTTAAAGTGGTGTCGGCCAGTCGGTGTTCGAGATTTTGAAGCACGCGATTGCGTTGAGTTTCTGTCAAAGCCGTCGTGGCGTCAAGGTCCAGACTCAGCTGAACTCGCGAATCGGTCGTGTTGACCCCCTGCCCACCGGGCCCAGATGCGTGTGTGAATTGCTCGACGAGATCTTTGGCAGGCACGACAAGCCCTTTGGGAATGCCCGGTCCAGGTGGTACAACGAGATCTTCCATACTGCCAGTGTGGCATATCCTGTTTTGAGGTAGCCGGGATGTGAGCTCAGGAGTGCCTCGGATTTGCGGGAGTATTGCCTTCGATATTGATGTAACCCGGAACGCCTTAGAGGCTAGCCGCAACTGTACTGATGATCCCGTATTCGTCGTCACATCGGCTGCCCATCTGAGAATTGGTGCTAGGTTACCCAAAGTCATGACGCCATCAGGTCGTTGGCGTGAAATCGAAGGATGAAGTGGGACTTAGCGTGGACAATACCAGCACGGATCGGCAGCCAGGGGATCGGCGCCCAACTCAAGAGG
Source organism: uncultured Micrococcaceae bacterium (assembly GCA_937896705.1). GTDB lineage: Bacteria > Actinomycetota > Actinomycetes > Actinomycetales > Micrococcaceae > Yaniella. The sequence continues at coordinate 5,011 of CALBOC010000249.1, forward strand.
ACCGTTCAGCGCGCATCGCCGTGACGGTTTTTCCGGTTATCATTATTGCCGCATTTCTGATCGGATTCATGTTTCCGGAACAGACCGCTCCGCTAGCGCAATACACCAGCGTCGCTCTCGGAATTATCATGTTCGCAATGGGAATTACGCTAACCGTCCCTGACTTTGCGCTGGTTCTGAAACGGCCACTGCCAATTCTGTTGGGTGTTGTAGCGCAATATGTGCTGATGCCCGCGGCTGCCGTGGCGTTGGTCTTTGTATTCCAATTGCCACCAGAATTGGCCGTTGGTGTGATCCTCGTCGGATGCGCACCAGGCGGGACATCATCGAATGTCATCACCTATCTCGCCAAGGGAGACGTTGCGCTATCGGTCACAATGACATCGGTGTCGACGTTACTTGCCCCAATCTTCACCCCATTGCTGACGCTGTGGTTGGCCGGCACGCTCCTGCCGGTTGACGCCGGGTCGATGGCCATGTCCATTGTCCAGATGGTATTGATCCCAATTGTGGCTGGACTGCTGGTGCGCTGGTTACTGCGTAGCTGGGTCGAAAAGGTTCTGCCACTTTTACCATGGGTCAGCGTACTGGGTATCTCTTATGTTGTCATCGCCGTGGTCTCTGGCTCAGCCGACAGCATCGTTGAAGCTGGCTTGCTCGTACTGGCGGTAGTGGTCTTGCACAACGGGCTGGGTTACTTGCTGGGATATTTTGCAGCCAGACTGTTCAAATATCCAGAACGGGTCGCGCGCACTACCTCCGTTGAAGTCGGGATGCAGAACTCAGGGTTGGCAGCCACATTGGCGGCAGCACACTTCAATCCGGTCGCGGCACTGCCCGCGGCGGTATTCAGTGTGTGGCACAATATTTCCGG
>CALBOC010000250.1 GCA_937896705.1 uncultured Micrococcaceae bacterium
GGTTCGTCGGGGCCGACCACGGCGGTGTTGGGTTTAAGAAACAGCAGCGGGGTCGACGGGACTTCGTTGCCGAGTTCTTCGGCGTGGGCTTGCCAGTTGCGTCCCACTCCCACGACTTTGGAACGCGGCAGGATCGGGGTGACCAGGCGAACTTCGTCCAACTGCAAGGTCTCGGTGGTGGGCACGATCCCGGCGTACATCGGATCGTTGGCCAATACGGTGATGGTGTCATCTTGGACCACACCGTAGTGAAAGTCCTCGCGGTGGACAAAACGTGCAATGCGCATACGGTTCCCCTTCGTTACAGCAGCGAATTAGGCAAGACGGTGCATCCAGCCGTGGGTGTCTTCTTCGGCCCCGGTTTGGATACCAATCAAACGGTCGCGCAGGGCATTGGCAACCGGGAAGTCCGTCGAGGGTGTCGTGTGGACTTCTTCGCGGTCTGCCACTTGACCAATCGGGGTGATCACCGCGGCGGTACCGCAGGCGAACACTTCTTGGATGTCGCCCGAGGCGACACCGTCTTTCCATTCATTGAACGTGATCCGACGCTCTTCGACGTCCAGGCCTTGTTCGGCGCCGAGCTGCAGGATCGAGTCGCGGGTGATGCCTTCCAAAATGGTGCCGGTCAGTTTCGGGGTGATGAGTTTCTTATCTTTGGTGACAAAGAAGACATTCATTCCCCCGAGTTCTTCCAGCGATTCATCCGGGCTGCGGTCCAGGAAGATCACCTGATCGTGGCCGCGAGAAGCTCCTTGGAGTTGTGCGGCCAGGGATGCCGCGTAGTTCCCACCGAATTTGGCAGCGCCGGTGCCACCTTCGCCGGCGCGAGCGAAGTCGCGCGACACCCAGATGCTGACGGGCTTAAGCTCGCCTCCGAAGTAGTTACCGGCAGGTGACGCAATGACATGGAAACTGAAATTCCGTGCCGGGCGGACGCCGAGGAATTCTTCGGTGGCAATCGTGAACGGGCGAAGGTACAGGGACTGGCCCTGGCCTTGGGGCACCCAGGCGTGATCGCGTGCGATGAGCTCTTCGATGGCTTTGACAAAGACATCTTCTGGGAGCTGTGGCATCGCCATCCGGTGGGCCGAGCGGTTCATGCGTGCCGCATTTCGGCGCGGACGGAAGGTCCAGATGGAACCATCGTCATGACGGTAGGCTTTGAGACCTTCAAAGATTTCCTGTGCGTAGTGCAAAACCGCCGCAGCTGGGCTCAGCGACAGTGGAGCATATGGTTCCACGCGAGCGTTGGACCACTCCCCGACCATCTTGAGATAATCGCCGGCCTGGAATGCCTCCTCTTGGCCTGTTAAATCTGCGGTCCAGTCGATGGTCACCATGTGGTCGGAAAAGTACTGCCCAAAACCCGGATTGGCCAGAATTTCTGCTCGCCGGCTCTCGGAAGCTGGGCTCTGATTGGCGTCGTACTTAAATTCCATGATTGACCTTCCTACTGCCCGTCTCGGGCGAAAAACTTTTCAACTGTCCCGGCTGGTGCCTAAACCTGTGCGGCGATCGCGTCGCCGACCTGCTGGGTGGTCCGCGCGGTGGTGCCACGTGCGGCAAGATCTTCCCATACTGCCTTGTGAACCCGCTGTGCGGCATCGGCGTAGCCTTCTTGTTCCAGCAGAATCGCTGCCGATAAGATCGCTGCGGTTGGGTCGGCCTGTTGGGTTCCGGCGATATCCGGTGCCGAACCGTGCACGGGTTCGTACATGGATGGTGCGGTCCCGTTGATATTGAGGTTACCGGAGGCGGCCAGGCCGATGCCACCGGTCACCGCGGCGGCCAGGTCAGTTACGATGTCGCCGAACATGTTGTCGGTCAGAATCACGTCGAAGCGGCCCGGATCGGTCGTGAGGAAGATCATGGCGGCGTCAACGTGTAGGTAGTCGTGTGTGACGTCTGGGAATTCGTCGCCGACTTCGTTGACGATCCGGTTCCAGAGATGGCCGGCGTGGACCAGAACGTTGTGCTTATGCAGCAGGGTGACGTGTTTGCGGTCGCGCTGCTGAGCGTATTCGAAGGCTGCGCGCACAACCCGCTCCACGCCGTAAGCGGTGTTGACCGAGGTTTCATTGGCGACCTCGTGCGGGGTGCCGGTACGCATGGACCCACCGTTACCAACGTAGAGACCTTCGGTGCCTTCGCGGAACACGACAAAGTCGATATTGCCGGGGTTGGCCAGCGGTGACTGTGCACCCGGGTAGAGCACCGAGGGCCGGAAGTTCACGGCGTGATCGAAGGTGAAACGTAGTTTGAGCAGGATCTCGCGTTCTAAGAGTCCCGATGGGATGCGGGTGTCATTCGGGGCGGCCCCCACAGCTCCGAACAAGATGGCCTGGTGACCGCGGAGTGCTTCGAGCGTTTCCTCCGTGAGTGTCTCACCGGTAGCTAACCAGTGCTCGGCGCCGAGCCCGTATTCGGTGGTTTTAACGTTGTCTTCACCGATGGTCGCTTTCA
>CALBOC010000251.1 GCA_937896705.1 uncultured Micrococcaceae bacterium
GTTTTCAGGTCGAAGCCCGGGGTGGCTTCGTGCTGGGCTCTGATCTGCTGCCAGATACGTTGACCCACCGCATAGCTTGGAGCCTGGCCGGGCCATCCCAGGTAGCGCGTGAACTCGAAGTCTAAAACGCCCGGGGTTTCGTGGAGGTGTTCTTGTAGGAACGCGAATCCGACCTCTGGGTCCCAGACTTTCCCGCCCCATGCCTCCGGGGCAGTCAATCCGCAATGAATGCCGATATCGAATACCACCCGCGCGGCCCGCATGCGTTGCGCATCTAGCATGCCCAGATAATCCCCGGGGTCATCCAGATATCCCAGCTCGCGCATCAACTCTTCGGCGTATAAGGCCCAGCCTTCGCCATGGCCCGAGACCCACAACCAATGACGCCGCCACGAGTTCAACTCCTCGGCATTCATGATTGCCGTGGCAATCTGTAGATGATGTCCCGGTACACCCTCATGAAAGACCGTAGTGGTCTGCTGCCAGGTGGTAAACGTTTCTTCGCCTTCTGGCACCGACCACCACATGCGCCCGGGGCGTGAGAAGTCTTCGGACGGGCCCGTGTAATAGATCCCGCCATCCTGGGTTGGTGCAATCATCGCTTCGACGTAATCCATCGGAGCAGGGATGTGGAAATGTTCTTTCATTGCTTCGACGGTGGTGTCTGACAGGTTTTGCATCCATTGTCGCAGCGCGTCAGTACCGTGCAACTGCCGCGCTGGATCGGCAGAGAGACGCTGCCGGGCTTCGTCGATGCTGGCCCCCGGGTGGATGATGTCAGCCACCCGGTGTTGCTGTTCTACGATGCGAGCAAGCTCAGCCAACCCCCACTGGTACGTTTCAGCGAGATCAATTTCGGCGCCTAAAAACCGTCGCGACGCCAAGGCATAGTAGTCTTTCCCGACCGCCTCCTCAGCACTTGCTACTGGATACAACTCGGTGGCCAAGTATGAGGAGAAGCTGACATAGGCCTGCGCAGCCTGCTCCGCTGCTCGCTCCAACTCTGTGCGGAGTGCTCGATCGAGCCCCGCAGCCGAAGTCATGAGTGCAGGAAAGAATCCGTGCGCAGCCGCTTGAGCCTGCTGAATACAGGCATCGACCTGACGCTGGGCCGGCGGCAACCCTTGTTCGACTGCAGTCTGAAGTCGAATCTGATAACCGGCCAGGGCGGTCTCGACTTGCGCGAGACGCGCGACAATATTGTGCCAATCCTCTGCGGTGTCCGTGGGCATCAGATCGAAAGTAGCGCGAATCTCTTGAACCGGCGAGGCGATGTTGTTCAGCTCCACGACCCCGGTCGCATACAGCTCACGGTCCACAGTCAACCGTTCAATCATTGCATCGCGGGTGACCTCATCTTGAGCGTTGACCGCTTGAAGTTCCTCCAGTTGCGTTAGGGTGCGAGTCTGGAGTTCATCGTGTGCAGCGGCACCCTCGGGTGAATAATCGGGCAGCTTATCGGCGTAACCGGGTAAACCGATTTCGGTCGCTGCAACGGGGTCGAGTTCAGCTAACCCTGCTGCATAGCGCTCAGCCAGCGTATCTATCGAGGTTTTAGGCATGATGTCAGCTTAGTGTTTCTGGCTTCAGGCCGCCGAGAGCGCGTTCCCAGTTGAAAGATTTTGCGCTATCGCCCCTAGTAAAAGCGATCTGACCTGATAGAATGTGACCCATCTCACTTCACCTGTGTTTGAGACATGGCCCGTTGGTCATATCTTGAGGAGCTCATTATGACAGCAGAGACCACCAAGGCACCGCTGGTCAGAATGTCCGGAGTCAACAAACACTTCGGCAACTTTAAAGCACTATCGGATATCAACGTTGATATCCCTAAAGGCCAGGTCTGTATCGTGGTGGG
>CALBOC010000252.1 GCA_937896705.1 uncultured Micrococcaceae bacterium
CATCTCGGTGGTGTCACCTGGCATGACCATTTCGGTACCTTCTGGCAGGGTGATAACACCGGTTACGTCAGTGGTACGGAAGTAGAACTGTGGACGGTAGTTCGAGTAGAACGGGTTGTGACGGCCACCTTCGTCCTTGGACAGAATGTAGACGTTTGCTTCGAACTTGGTGTGTGGGGTGATCGAGCCTGGGGCTACGACGACCTGACCGCGTTCAACATCTTCACGACGCAGACCACGAAGCAGCAGACCACAGTTTTCGCCTGCCCAGGCTTCGTCGAGCTGCTTGTGGAACATCTCGATACCGGTAACGGTGGTCTTCTGCGAGTCCTTGATACCAACGATTTCAACTTCGGAGTTGATAGCGAGGGTACCGCGTTCCGCACGACCGGTGACAACAGTACCGCGACCGGTAATGGTGAACACGTCTTCGATCGGCATCAAGAATGGCTTGTCGCGGTCACGCACTGGCTCTGGGATGTATTCGTCGACAGCATCCATGAGGTCTTCAACGGACTTGACCCACTTCTCGTCGCCTTCAATAGCTTTGAGCGCGGATACGCGGATGACTGGTGCGTCGTCCCCGTCGAAGTCCTGGGAGGAAAGAAGTTCGCGAACTTCCATTTCGACCAATTCCAGCAGGTCTTCATCATCGACCATGTCGGATTTGTTCAGTGCAACCAGCAGGGAAGGTACGCCAACCTGCTTGGCCAGCAGAACGTGTTCGCGGGTCTGAGCCATTGGGCCGTCAGTGGCAGCTACAACGAGGATCGCGCCGTCCATCTGGGCGGCACCGGTGATCATGTTCTTGATGTAGTCAGCGTGCCCTGGGGCGTCAACGTGGGCGTAGTGACGCTTTTCGGTTTCGTATTCAACGTGCGAGACGTTGATGGTAATACCGCGCTGGCGCTCTTCAGGTGCACCGTCGATGTCGGCGTAGTCGCGCTGTTCGTTGTACTCGGGGTACTTATCGGCAAGTACCTTCGAGATCGCAGCGGTGAGGGTGGTTTTACCATGGTCAACGTGACCGATGGTACCGATGTTAATGTGCGGCTTTGTCCGCTCGAACTTTGCCTTCGACACAGATTCCTCCTAGAACTGTTCGACTGGAGAAGGACAAGCAGCCGCTTGTGGCGGTCTGACTTTGGTCCAGTCTACGTCAGATGTTGTTTTTACTA
>CALBOC010000253.1 GCA_937896705.1 uncultured Micrococcaceae bacterium
TTCGGAGGCCTTGCATGGGTTCATCTTTTAAGCACGATCCCGCTCGTCGGCTTCGGCTCGTGGGAGTCGCTGACAGCGCAGACGAGCTCGTCCTGTCGAATGGTGACGGGGAAGAGTTCTATTTGCCGATCACCGATGCGTTACGCAATGCCGCAACTCGTCCAATTGGTCGTCCCTCGGCCGCGGCTGCCGACGAAGCCGCCAAGGAGCTCTCACCGCGTGAAATCCAGGCTATGTTGCGTGCGGGAATTACGGTGGACCAACTTGCCGAACGGTTCGACACCGAGCGCGCCAGCCTCGAAGTGTATGCCACCCCCATCATTGCCGAACGGGATTGGATTGCGCGCCAAGCACAGGAATTAGAGGTCGCCGCTCCGCAACTTGGCAATCAAGCATACGAGGCGGTCTTCGGAGATGAACCGGCACTGTTAGGTGAGATGGTCAATCACCGGTTAGAGGTGATGGGTCTGGACCCGACCACGGTACGGTGGGACGCATGGCGCGAAGAGAATTCCGATGTCTGGACGATCTCCGCCCATTTCTCGGTCGAAGGACTGGGAGATTTATCCATCGGTGATCCTCCTCCGGCCCTGTGGAGTTATAAACAACAATCGAAACATCTTGAAAACTCGAATCGCTGGGCTCAGGTACTGAGCGAATTTGGACCAGCCGACTCTCCTGTGACGTCAACCTCCCCGCGAAGTTTTCTTTCCTCGGTGACCGACGCACCATTTGATGTTGAATCCGAGACTGACCGTTCGTCGCGAGTGCCCTATCAGCCCAATGAGTCGCATGAAGAGTTGCTCGATGTACTGCACGCGCGTCGCGGTCAACGACTCGGAGTAGATGAAGAATCTGATGATGAGTTAGCGGCGATGATCACCCGCGATGAAGAACCAAATCTTCCTCAACGACCCAAGCTTGTGATCTCAGATGACACGATCAACGAAACTGCTGAGCAGCCGGAACCCGTCAATGTCACGACCGAAGGCGAGGTCGCATGGTCAGATGATGAAGCCGATGATCCAGCTGACGGGAACGGGCGAGAAGTCGTAGCCGGTGAAGTATCTCCGACTGACCACGAGGCTGACAGCGATCAGCCAGTTGAAGAGTCGGAGGACGCGTCAGACGCCACCGAGGCAGAGAAAAAGTCAGAGCAATCGAACCGGACGAGAAAACGGCCAACGGTCCCCAGTTGGGACGAGATTATCTTCGGTACTCGAAAAGATAAATAGGACGCCCCTGCAACCAGGCTCGAGCCTTACACCTCGGGTATCCGGATAAGCAACCAGGGGATGCGTACCTCAGCCGGTGTTGGCGCACCATGATGTCCGACCATGGCGAAGCTCTGGGGTGCGGCACGTCGACTGTCATAGAGTGCAATCGGTTCGAAACCGGTTACTAGGACATCACCGATTCGCGGATGTACTCTGCCGTTCACGTTTCCAAACCAGCCGGCTTCCACCGCCTGTTGGCGGGTCACCACCCAGGCTCGATCTCCAAATCGTCGTTGCCATGCCGCGATGGTCTGCTCGCGCTGTTGCTCGGTGGCGTTGGGTTCAAAATGCAGCTGCACCATCCGTGGTTCGCCTGCGGTGTGAGCAATATGACCCACTAATTCCTCGTCGTGACCGAAGTCGATCCGGTCTTCCTCGTGCACAGTAATCATGCCGTGGTCGCCAGTCACAGCAGCTAACGTACCCTCGGGCAGTTTTCGTACCAACCGCCGGGCCTGAGCATCCAGCTCTTCCAATACTTCTAGCCACTCAGCAGACCCCGGCCCGTATTGGTGGCCTACCCGATCTAGCTCGTTGGCATATAAGTAAATCAAGGCTCCGGGGCGCTGGGCTTCGTAGGCCGCTTGATTGAACCGGGCGGTGAGCGTGTCGGGACCGATGAAGCGGGGACCTTGCAGGGCGGCCCGTGTCAGCGCGGAATCTTCAAAAGCCGGCAACGAGACCGTAATCGGTTCGATATTGTGAACCCCGACCAACCGCTGTTCGTTGAGCTGCTGGAAGATCGTCGGGGCCGGCTGCCACGTTTCTGGATCAGTGCGTTCATCCCAGCCTCCCAGCTGATTGATGACGGTATCCCGGTGTGGATCGTAGACATCGTATCCAACCAGCCCGTGTTCACCCGGTGGCAAACCAGTGCCGAGGGATGACAGCGCCGCCGCTGTGGTTGACGGATAAATCGTGGAAAGTTCGGTTTGAGCGTCGGTCTGTTGCTTCAACACATGCCGAAGAAACGGCGCATGCGCCGAATACTGTTCAAGCTGCTCAAGTCCTAGACCGTCTACGAGCAGCAGGATCGCTGATCGTGCACTCGGTAGCTGCAGTGTGTTTGGGAGCGCTGCGCCGAGACTGGCAGCCAGCGAGGGAAGAACATGGGTGAGGTTGCGCTGCGCGTTGAACCCGGCCGGCAAAGACCTAGTCATGATGCGTTATCTAAGATCGCGTCTCGGAGTCTGCGACTAAAGGCCAGCGCCTTATCGACCGCTTGCTGCCCGTCGGCTTTCCCTGCGATCCGCAGGACTAAGTCTTCAGCGACTCGGGTACCCATGTACCCATGGTCGGCATCGCAGTCGGGGTCATCACACAGATTCGGGACGAATTCTAACCTGGCCCCGCCGGCCCAGCTCAACACGAGCGTGACTTCTGATGGCGGCTGTCCGGGTTGATACTCCTGCGGGTGGTCATACCCTGTGGTCACCACACACGAGCCGATTTTGGAAAGTGGGATGATCTCGGTGGCCACTGATGCCCGTGCAGCTCCTTCGTCAAGCTCGTCCTCCAGGTCGTTGAGGTGCAACGCCGCCAGCACATTACCTTGGGCGAGGACTAAAACCGTGATGTGTCGATGCAAGTCGTCATAACCGAAGTGCGTTTCAACGTGCACATAGTGGCTTAGGATTTCACGCTCGCCAAGCTGTTGGCCCATCACATTGGCCACAAGTTGGGGGTAGAATCCTGCGCGCTGGATGTCCTGCGCCAAGTCTGTTGGCAATACGGGGTAGGGCATGAGAATGTGTTTCGTCCTCTAGGATTATTACGTCAGTAGTGCCCGACGAGCGGAGTCGGTGCGGATCGCGGCATTTGCTATATAGATTTCGGCTTTCAAGACGGTGGTAGCACCCGGTGCGGCAAGCAATGGGTTGAACCGGAGTCTGGCGACCTGCGGTAGATCGTCTTTGAGTTGTGAAACTCTGGCTACCAGATCTTTCACTCCTTCGACATCCACCGCGGGAATATCGCCGTATCCAAAGAGTTTAGCCGATGCACGCGGGGTGTGAAGGAGCCGATCTAAGTCTTGGTCCGATAGTGGCGGGACCACGTGGACCCAATCGTCTAACAGTTCGACAGCATCACCCGAGATGCCAAAGGAAATGACCGGTCCAACAAGCGGATCTTCTACGGCTGCCACGATACATCCCTGACCTGTGGGTGCCATAGCTTGGATTTCAATAGAGGGCGAACCATACGGGGCCAGTACCTCCCGCATCGACTCGATATTGGCACGTAGTGCTTGCGGAGTATCAATATTGAGACGCACTCCCCCGAGGTCGAGACGGTGGCGTAGAACGGTATTGTCGGCTTTCAGGGCCACGGGGTAGCCAAATTCTTCGGCGTATTCCAGGGCTTCATCGATGGTCTGAAAGCGTCGCGAGGGCAAGACCTTGATCCCATAGCACGCAAGGAGCTCATCAGTTTGGTTGCGCGTGAGCTTCACCAGCTCCGTGCCGGTGGCGTTTTCGGTCCATTCATCCACGAGCCGTTCAGCTTTATACCGATCAATATCTTCATATTCGATGGCAATCCCCTGCTCAGCATCACGCCATGCGCGGTACTGAACGAGTTCGGATAACACCCAGACGGCCTGTTCCATAGAGGCGAAGATCGGCAGCCCACGCTGTTGCGGTTCCACTACATCCGGGTCAGCATCAGGCTGCCGTTCGCGCAACTGGCCTTGCCCCGCAATAGTGGTCGGATTGAAAGTATTTTCCAATACTGCGGTAAAGGATGCCAACACCGTAATCGAGCTGTCATCTACCACGTCATTGATAGCTTGCGCCATGCGTGCCGCGTCACCTTCGTGCTGCTGCATCCCGGGTTGCAGCACGACGATGATCGCATCGGTTTGGCCGGCTTGCATCGCGGTACGGATGGCACCGGTGATGGATTCGATGGCGTCGTCGAGCGAATGCTGGGCATCGGGCACCGGAATATCCTGGACGTCGACAATTTCTAATCCGGCGCTTCGGGCATTTTCGACGGTCAATCGGTTCAATGCCGGGGCATTGCCAAGCACGGTGACTCGAGGTCCAGCGGGCACGGGTTGGCAGGCCAAAACCTGCAGGATGTCCATCAGCGCCGCATAACTATCGGTTTCGATGGCACCCGATTGGCGCAGCATCGATGGGACCGTGCCGTGCGGGGCTTCGGTGGTGCGCGTCGAGTGCCCCGGTGGGATCCGCCGCCCCATCCCGTGCGAGCGCGAGACGACGACGGGTTTCTTTCGGGCGAGTCGGCGGACGATTCGGGAGAATTTTCGGGGGTTACCAAATGATTCTAGATACAGTCCGACCGCGCTGGTATTGACGTCATCTTCCAGATATTGCATCGCGTCGTTACCAGAGACGTCGGCGCGGTTTCCTGCATTGATGACTGATGAAATGCCGATGCCACGTTGTTGAGCTGCGGTGAACAGCATCGCTCCAACGGCAGCTGACTGGGAGAACAACCCGATTGAACCGCGTTGGGGCAACAGTGGAGATACCGAAGCGTTGAGACTGACCTGCGGATCGGTATTGATAATGCCAGCAGAGGCTGGACCAATGACCCGCATGCCGTGGCTGCGCGCGACCCGCACCAGACGACGTTGTTCAGCCAGGCCCTCTTCGCCGGTAAACCCATCAGTGACGATGAGCAGTCCTTTGACCCCGTGCTCGGCACAGTCTTGGACCACGGCGGGAAGCTCCTCATACGGCACCGCGACGACGGCAAGCTCGACTTCCTGCGGGACTTCAGCCAGTGAAGTGCGAGAAATCATGCCGGCGACTTCCAAAGCATCTTTGTTGATGCCATAAACCGGTCCGGTAAAACCGCCTTCGATGATGTTTTCAATCAGCGCGAAGCCGACGGAACCCCACTGGCGCGATGCGCCAATGACCGCAATGGACTCGGGGCGGAGCAGTTCAGCGATTGATTGGGCTTCAGCGCGGTGCTCGCGCGCTTCCATGACAGCGCGCACTCGGGCCGTGGGGTCGATGGGAAATTCCACCAATATGACGCCGTCTTCAAATGAGCGTGACGTTTCGAAGCCCGCTGCTTGAAAGACCTTGAGCATTTTGCGGTTCTCGGGCAACACTTCGGCGGTAAAGGTGCGCAAACCATTTTCCCGGCCCGCTGCCGCGAGGTGTTCTATCAGGATGGACCCCAGACCACGACCTTGATGAGCGTCAGCAATATTGAACGCCACCTCGGCTTCGGTTGCATTACCAAGCCGGTCGTAGCGGCCGATACCCATCAGTTCGTCACCTAGGAGAATGACAAATGCCACCCGATCGACGTAATCGACCACGGTGAACCGCTCCAGCTCTTTGGCTGACAGCTGGGATTTGTACGTGAAGTAGCGAAAGTAGATAGAATCTTGAGATTGACCCTGGTGCATCTGTTGTAATGCGTCGGCATCGTCTGGCGAAACCGGGCGCAGTCGTGCTGTCGCACCATCGCGCAGCAGCACATCGGCTTCCCAGTGAGCCGGATATGGGCGTTTGGTTTTCTGTTCAGCCATATAATCATCTTAAGCTACAAACAGGCCGTGGGATCCACGTGACGGGAAAGGTCAGATGTCAAAGCGTTCAAAAAATAGGTCTTCCAGCAACTCAACGACGGCTATCGTGCCGACCGAAGATCAGAACATTATCGACATTGATGTCGCCTCCGAGATGGAACATTCCTTTTTGGAGTACGCCTATTCGGTGATCTACTCCCGTGCCTTACCCGACGCTCGTGACGGCTTGAAACCCGTACAGCGCCGGATTCTGTACATGATGGACCAGATGGGGCTGACCCCGGAGAAGGGCCACGTCAAGTCTGCACGTGTGGTCGGCGAGGTCATGGGTAAGCTCCACCCGCACGGCGACTCGGCGATTTATGACGCAATGGTCCGGCTTGCCCAAGATTTCAACTTGCGCCTTCCGCTCGTCGATGGACACGGCAACTTCGGTTCGGTTGATGACGGTCCGGCTGCCGCCCGCTATACCGAAGCGCGCATGGCTCCTGCAGCCGTGGCGATGACAGCCAATCTGAACGAAGATACGGTCGATTTTGAACCTAACTACGATAATCAGATGCAGCAGCCCACCGTGCTGCCTGCTGCCTTTCCGAACCTGTTAGTCAACGGTGCTTCCGGTATTGCCGTGGGGATGGCCACCAACATGGCCCCGCACAACTTACGTGAGGTCATCAGCGCGGCGCGGCACTTGATCGATAACCCCGAAGCCGACACCAAGGCCCTGATGAAATTCGTGCCCGGCCCGGATCTGCCATCAGGCGCTCGTATTGTTGGGCTCGACGGGATCAAAGAGGCCTACGAGACCGGGCGCGGTCGATTCACGATGCGTGCCACGGTGAAGGTCGAACAGGTTTCTGCGCGTCGAACCGGCCTGGTCGTAACCGAACTCCCCTACGGAGTTGGACCCGAGCGCGTGATCGATCGGCTCAAAACCGCAGTGAACACCAAGAAAGTCGCCGGTATCGCTGATGTCATCGACCTAACGGACCGCAACCACGGTCTCAAACTCGTGATCGAGTTGAAGTCCGGTTTCAATCCCCAGGCGGTGTTGGCGCAGTTATATAAATACACGCCGCTGGAAGAAAACTTTGGCATCAATAACGTCACGCTTGTGGATGGTCAGCCCCAGACCCTGGGACTGAAAGCTCTGTTGTCGGTCTATGTGGAACATCGGTTGACGGTTGTTCGCCGTCGCACGACTCACCGGTTAGGCAAACGACAAGACCGCTTGCACCTGGTCGAGGGATTGCTGCTAGCACTGGTAGATATCGATGAGGTCATCGAGATCATCCGAACCTCGGATGATGCCGCCGCGGCTCGTGAGCGATTGATGCTGGTCTTTGATCTGACCGAAATTCAGGCCAACCATATCTTGGAGCTGCGTTTGCGACAGCTGACGAAATTTTCTCGGTTGGATTTGGAAACCGAACGCGATGAGTTACTCGCGGCCATTGCTGAGCTAGAAAAAATTCTTGGTTCTGATGCCATCTTGCGAGAGACCGTGTCGAACGAGTTGGCTGAGGTTGCTGAACAATTCGGCGATGATCGCCGCACGAAGCTGCTGAAATCCGAAGATCTCGCGCCGGCTGTCACCGCGGTTTCGTCCAAAGCCGACCGTCAGGTCGCAGCGTCTGCGCTGTTGGTCCCCGATGACCCATGTTGGGTGCTGCTGTCGGCTTCCGGTCGGCTGCTTCGCACTCAAGACCGCACCGCCATCACGGCTGCCGGAAGACGACGTCGACACGACGTCTTCACCTCGATTGTCGCCACCACGGCTCGAGGTGAGGTCGGGGCGCTCACGGACACCGGTCGGATGATTCGGGTCAATGTGGTGGACATCCCTGCCGCCCAGGAACCGACCGCAACCCCAGCGATGAATGACGGAGTCAAAGCCACCGAATTTTTGACATTAGAGCGCGGCGAAGAACTTATTGCGATGGTGCCATTGAACCAAGTGCTTGCTTTGGGCACGCGCAATGGTGTGGTCAAACGAGTCCGCCACGATGATTGGCCACTGAACCAGGACGAGTTTGAAGCCATCACACTCAAAGACGGTGACAAAGTGGTGGGAGCCAGTGTGGCAGCCCATGACGAGGATCAGCTGGTCTTTATTTCCCAATCCGGGCAACTGCTGCGCTACGCTGCCGAACTGGTGCGCCCGCAGGGACGTTCCGGCGGCGGTGTTGCCGGCATGAAACTGGTGGATAACGATAAGGTCCTCACGTTCTCGGTGGCTCCTGCCACCCAGCTTGACGACTCGGTCGTGGTAACTATCACCCAGCCGGATCCAGACATCGCGGATGCTTCCTCAAGCGCAAAAGTCACCGCGTTGGATGAATTTGCTCCCAAGGGACGCAATACGCAGGGGCTGCGAGCGCACCGCATGCTGCGCGGCGAGACCGGTTTGGCCCTGGCTTGGGCTGGTCCACAACCATTAGCTTCGACCACCGGTGGTGTAGCCCGTGCGCTACCGCAAGACTATTCCGGCCGAGATGATTCTGGCATCGAGTTGGACTCGGCCATTGGTGTGATCGGTCATGGCGGAACACCTGTGGCCCAAGCCGAGCAGGCAGCCGAAGGTTCCCAGTCAGCGGTTTAGAGCTGTACGGCGGCCTTGGTCTTGGCAAAGCGGAGATCGTGGGTGACCATCACCACGATCTTGTCTTGCAGCGCGATTTTGAGGTCGTCAAGTAAATCGGCGGCCTCATCGGCACCGAGGTGGGCGGTGGGCTCGTCTAATAGGATCACCTGCGCATCGGCGAGTAACGCCCTGGCGACGGCCACCCGTTGGCGTTGCCCTCCGGAAATGAAGTGCCCCGATGGGCCCAGGCGGGTGTCAAGGCCTTCTGGGCAGCTCGCTAACCACTCCCCGAGGCCCACGGTGTCCAGTACCGCCCGGCACTCTGCATCTGTGGGTCGGCAAGCAGGCTCCCGTGCTAGCGCAAGATTCGAGCGCAGTGTCGAGTCGAAGAGGTAGGCCTCTTGGGGACACCAGGCCACATGGTGTAAAGCGGTAAAGGCGTCTGGGGTGTCGGCGGTCAGACGGTATGTTCCAGTCTGTGGGGCCAAAAATCCAAGCAGCACGGCCAAAAGGGTCGACTTTCCCGCTCCCGATGGACCAGTGACCACGATGAAGTCGCCGGTGGTGGCATGTAGCGAGAAGTTCTGGAGCACAGCGGGCTGGTTTTCGCTGTAGGAGATGGTCACGTCCCGGAGGTCTAACGCAGTCACACCCGTATCGGCTGTGGGGTGTATCGCGACCCAGTCGGGTCCGCGGTGTGTCGTGGTCTCCAGGATCGGAAGCAACTTTGCCAGCTGGTGGTTTAATACTCGGGCTTCTTGGGTGGCTTGATTGAACAGGCCAAAGGGTTCAGCCATGGCCAGCATTAGCATCACGACCAGGGCGGTGTTGGGCGCTGAGATGCCATTGGTGATGGCCACCCACATGGTTTGGACAGCTGCCCACCCGGCAATCAGCGATGTCAGTCCTTCGCCGAGGCCTGCGGCTGCCGCGTTGCGCTTCAGCGGTGCGGTGGTGCGCTGATCCGCGGCGATAAATGTATCGGTGGCCCGATGGGTCATCCCGTTGCCAGCCATATCTGCTGCTGCGGTCAACAGCCTTGAGGTTGCCGTGACCAGGCCGGTCCGATGATCTGCTAACCGTGCGCTGGTTCGGGCGTCGACGACGTGGACCACGATGGGTACCACCACGAAGGCTGCAAGTCCTGCCACCGCAGCCGGCCACCATGTTCCGGGCGCCATGTAAGCCACGATTCCGGTGGCGACCAGCCAAGTGATCAGGGCCGCTGGGATGGGTACGATGACCCGCGGTACGGCGTCGCGTAGCTGGTCAACATCCGAGATGAGCACGGATAGGGCGCCACCCGAGCGGGTCAGTTTGTGCCACTGGGTCGCCTGTGAGCCCAGCGCATCCCAGACGCGTAATCGGATGCGGTTGGCCCAGGACAGTACCGCATCGTGGACCGCCAGCCGTTCGGCGTAGCGAAAGACCGCCCGTCCAATGCCAAAGAAGCGCACCCCAACGATGACAGCAAGCAGATACAGGATAGGAGGCTCATAGGAGGCTTGCACTATCAGCCAACCTGAGAGCGCCGACAGCAAGGCAGCTGAGAGCAATGCGGCCACGGCCCAGCCGATGCCGCTAAGAAATTTGGGGTTGTTGAGCGGCAAGAGCCGCCACCAGTCGGCTATGGTCACCCTGCGCTTGGACTCGTGCTGCTGCTTCGCGGTGGGGGCAGGTGGTTGGGAGATTTCCGCAGTGTGCGAGGTGTCTTGGCCGGCAGGCGCCGGGGGCCTGATGCTCTGTCCCAGCAGTTGGTCTGCATCGGTGTGAATGAGCGCATCGTGTGAAGCCACCAGCAGGATCGTCTCCAGTGTGGATCCGTCGGGCAGCCGTCCTCGGGCTAGCTCTTGCAGCGTGGTGCGGATGCGGGTGGCCGAGGCGTGATCGAGGTGAGCGGTTGGCTCATCGCAGACGAGCAACCAGGCGCGATGCGGCATGTTTGCTGCTGAGGCAGCAAGTAACCGGGCCAAGACGCGGGCAAAGCCCAGTCGGCGCCGTTCGCCCGGAGACAGCTGGTCAATGTCGCGGTGTTCGTAACGCTCCAGTCCTGCGGCGCGCAGCGAGGTCGTGAGAATATGCGGCATATCTAAAACTTCCGCAGCGACACCAAGTTGCTCGGCGGTACCGTGCGCGACCATGGTCAACTCATCGTCGACCCGAGCTGCCACAAACGCCGGGTGCTGGGCTAGATAGGCCACGGGACGTCCGGTGAGGCCGCAGACGTCTCCGGTGAACACCGCTTCGGCATCGGTCAACAAACCGGCGAGCGCTTTGATGATGGTGGATTTCCCCGTGCCAGAAGCGTCCCCCAGGACGGTGTACTGGCCAGGTGTCAGCTGCATCGACCAAGACTGCACCACAGGTGCCAGGTCTTCGACTTCATAAGCGGGCAGGTAATCGGTGTCGGATTCGTCGTGGGCCGTACTGTGGTGTTTTGTTGCAGCGTATTGTTGCGGGGTCAGATACTCCGGGCCTGTTGCTGGCTGGTGTTCGACGCGGCGCAGCGCTTTGTATGCGATCGTGACGTTATCGAGTTGCACGTGGTCATGCTGGGCAGGGGTGGTGTCCAGAGTGTTCGCCAGTGTTGCTGGGACCGGTTGCATAATCTGAGCTCTGGCACGTTTGAGCGCTTCGACCCCGTCTTCGGATGCATGATAGGCCGAGCCGATATTTCGAAACGGCAGATATACTTCCGCGGCCAGGGTTAAGACCATAATGCCGGCGTATAAGTCCATGGAGCCGTTGACGAGTCGCACCCCAATGAAGACCGCGATGATGGCCACCGATAACGTTGAAATGAGTTCGAGCGCCAGTCCCGACATAAAGGCGGCTTTGAGCGTGTTCATGGTGGTGCGTTGGTAACCGGCTGAGACCGCTTGGAGCGCTTTGCGTTGGGTTCCGGCGCGGCGCAACCCAACCAGTACCGGCAGTCCACGGGCCAGCTCCAAAAGATGGTGGGATAGTTTATTGAGTCCGTCGGCGGCTTCATCGACTCGGTGCTCGGTGAATCTGCCGATAAGAGTCATGAACATCGGGATCAACGGGATGGTGAGCACCAGAACTGCGGCACTAATCCAGTCATGCAGCAGAATCCACAGACCAAGCCCCACAGGGATGACCAGGGCTGAGATCAGCGATGGTAAGAAATCGGTGTAGTAATCATCGAGGCCATCTAGACCTTTGGAAGCTAGCACGGTGTCTTCCCCAGCGCGGTCCGCATGGGCGCCTGCGGCAGCTAACCGGTGCCGGACCAACTGGGCTCGTAACTGTTCTTTTTCCCCCAGGGCAGCACGGGTCGCCAGGACCTGTTGTCCCCATTGAGCTATCCCACGCAGTATCGCTCCGCCAAAACCCAGCGCCAGGGTCACCAGAAATTCGCTGCTGGTGGTGTAATCAACAAGTGCATCAATTAACCCGGGAGCCGTTTTGGGCGAGTTGAATAACAGCTGCAGTAATTGCGCCGCATCGGATGCCGGCAGGGCTGCCGCAAGATGACTGATCCCGCGGGCCAATGACGTCGCAATCAGGATCCAACCCAGAAGTTTGACCGCTGCCAAGACCCCGAGTCCCAGCAGGGCCCGGCGTCCGGATTTTGATGCTGGTAGTTCGGGGATCAAACCGGGGTCACCACCGCTGCTTCAGGAATATGTTGGTCGTCAAGCCGGCGTCTGAAGGTCCAATAGCTCCAGGCGCTATACGCCAGGACGAGTGGAAAGAAAATGGCGGTCACAACGGCCATGATCGACAACGTGTAGTCCGAGGACGAAGCGGTGGTCACCGTCAAGTTATATGCCGCATCGAGCGTTGACGGCAGGACATTGGGGAACAAGGACGTGAAAATAGCTCCGACACCCAGTGCCACGAAGATGACCATACCCACAAACGTCAGGCCTTCGCGACGCTGTCGGGATGCTACCCATGCGATGAGCATCCCACCAATGGCCAGAGCGAGCATGCCCCACGAGACCACCTTGGGGTAGCGCATAATCACACCGATACTCCACAGCGCAGCGGGCAGCAGATACAGCGGGAGATACCGACGCAGGTGACGATTGCCGGCTTCTCGTGGCGCGCCCAGAGTTTTGAGCGATAAAAACGCCCACCCCATGGCCAGCGAGACACCCACGACGGCTAGTCCACCCAACACAGCCCACCCGTTGAACCAGGCAAATGGACCGCCGACCCGATCACCGTAGGAATCCAGCGGCAGACCGGTGGAGGTTAGCGCCAGCATCGCTCCGATAGAAAACGCTGCGACAAATGATCCGCCGGCCATGCACCAGTCCCAGAGATTGCGTGCGGTCTGGCTGTGCGATTTGCCACGATACTCAATGGACACCGCGCGCAAGATCAGCGCTAACAGAGCAAAGGTCAAAGGAATGTACAGACCGGCAAATAATGAAGCATACCAATGCGGGAACGCGGCGAACGTGGCGCCGGCAGCGGTGACCAACCAGACTTCATTGCCGTCCCAGACGGGTCCAATCGAGTTCAGCAGCACGCGCCGCTGGGATTCGTTCTTGGCCCAGCCCTTCATGAGCATCCCGACCCCGAGGTCGAAACCATCCAGAATCAGGTAACCAATCCACAACACCGCGATCAGGATGAACCACAACGTTGGAAGAAATTCCATGTCCGTTATACCTTTCTGTTGCTGTGGTTCGCATCAGTATGCGAAGGACAAGACATCGGTTGACGGTGTATCGCGGTCGTCATCGTCGCGCGGCTCATCAGCTAACAGCTCGGGCATGCCGGCCGGGTGACCACCCTTGGTATATCTGACTAACAAGACGACTTCGACGACGAGCAACACCGCGTAAATCAATGTCAAGGCAATGAGCGAAAACAAGATCTCTTCTCCGCTGACACCCGGCGAGACCGCCGCGGCAGTAAATTGCCACACCTGGTCTACCCCGTTGAGATTTGGCACCACGGTAAAGGGTTGACGTCCCATCTCTGTGAAAATCCACCCGGTGGCGTTGGCCGCAAAGGGCGCCAAAATGGACAGCCAGGCAAGATTCATCAGCGTCTTGTCATAGGGCACCGTCCCCTTGCGCCCAATCCACAGTCCGATAGCTGCAGCCAAGGCTGCTACCCCACCGAAGGTGATCATGAGTCGGAAGCCCCAGTAGGTCACTTCCATAACGGGCAGGTAATCGATTTCTGACCCGGCGCGCTCGCCGTAGCGCGGGTCGTCTGGCAGATGCGTCCCGAAGGCTTCCTCATATTTAGGAATCAATGAGTTGACGCCTTCTACGGGAGTATCAAAGTCGTTATGGGCTAAGAACGAGAGCAAACCTGGGATTTCAAACACGCCCACGACATCATCGCAGGTGGTTGCCCCGCCCCCGTCTCGGCTGGCCACCGATAGCACAGAAAAACCGGTTCCATCGTGGCATGCCGCTTCGGCAGAGGCCATTTTCAGTGGCTGTTGTTCGATCATCATTTGAGCCTGCGTGTGACCAGTGAAGGCCGTGCCAAGAAACGCCACGATGGCAATCCAACCACCCCAACGGAAGGAGGAGCGCCAACCCTGATAGTCGATTTCATCGCGTGCTTTTGATCCGGTAGACCCGACCACCACATAACCTTCTGCGTCAACGGTATCGACCCCGTCTTTGCGCCGCTTCCATAAGTGGTACCACGCGATACCCAACAGCATGGATCCGGCGACCGCCAGTGCACCGAAGATGGTGTGCGGGAAGTGGATCAGCAAGGTTGGGTTCGTCATCACAGCCCAGAAGTCAACCATTTGTGCTCTGCCGTTGACGAGTTCAACGCCCACGGGGTGTTGCATAAATGCGTTAGCGGCCAGAATGAAATACGCCGAGATAACGGATCCTAGAACGGCCAGCCACAGGGCGGCCAAGTGTATGCCGGGGCGTACTCTGCCCCAACCAAAGAGCCAGACGCCGATGAACACTGACTCAAGGAAGAACGCAATGAGCGCTTCCATAGCCAAGGGTGCACCGAAGACATCACCAACGAACCGGGAGTATTCACTCCAGGCCATCCCAAACTGGAATTCCTGCACAAGTCCGGTGGCAACACCCATGATGAAGTTGATCATGAAGATCTTGCCCCAGAACTTAGTCATGCGCAGGTACTGCTCTTTACCTGTTCGGTGCCATGCGGTTTGCATAGCCACCAGCACGATGCCCAAGCCGATGGTTAAAGGCACCATCAGAAAATGATAAACCGTCGTAATCCCGAACTGCCACCGGGCTACTTCAAGAGGATCCATGAGGGCCCCTCCCTCACCGGCCAAGCCTCGCCGGTGCTCGCAATCGTAAATATCAAGTTGGGCTAGATCACAATGTGTCTAGACGATTCAGAGCTCAACAGAGCCGACGTCAGCGCCTCGGCCTCCATAATACGCACACTTCTACGCAATGTAGAAATACATCTACGCTCCGTAGAATTGCATCTACGTGATGTAGAACTCTCGGCGCAGTCCAGCTACAATGAAGGACGAGATCTCACTCATCACTGTTCGCGACACCAATCACTCACACCGCGCACAGTCATGGCTATGAAGGAAGGGACATCATTGGGCGAACTAGAACGAGCCATCATGGATTTGCTCTGGGATGCGACTGAACCGCAAACAGCGAACCAAGTGCGCGATACGTTAGCCGAGCGTCAAGACAGTACACCGGCCATTACCACCGTGCTCACGGTACTGGGCCGATTGCACAAAAAAGGCTTCGTCGTCAAAGACGATGCACGCCGACCCCACGAGTTTTCCGCCGCTACCAGCCGCGAAGAGCACACCGCGCAGCTGCTAAACGAAGTCCTGGGCTCGGCAGTCGATAAGCGTGCTGTGTTAGCACGCTTCATCGGCGGCATCGACGCATCTGACGCTCGGACCCTCCAGCATCTGCTGAGCTCACGCAACGACTAACAACTCAACGCCGGAGACCGACTCTGACCCCGTACCTGCTTGCCTTACTGGCCATCTTGTTGGCATGGCCAGTTCCCCTGTGGCTAAAGCACGCGAAGTGGCCCTCCAAAGCACCCGGGGCTGCGCTGGTGTTATGGCAAGCTATCGGCGTAAGTGGCGGGCTTGCCTTGGTGACCGCACCGTTGACTTGGGGACTGCAGCCCTTCGGGTCGGGCATTCTGCCTGCATTGGTCGAGCTCTGGCACGTTTTTCAAACACAAGGGATCAATGCTGTACTGACAGATCCGCGGTGGCACCCATTCGGGCTAGCTGCCATCACGTTAGGCCTATTACTTTTTAGCCACCTTGCCCTTGTCCTGATACACACGGCCTACCGCACCTTTCGGCAGCGCAAGAAACATCGTGAATTCGTCGAGATTCTCGCGGCTTCCGCCGAAGAAGAGCACGGTCTGAGCCAGGCTGTATCGAATAGCACGCGAGTATTGCCCGTGGAACACCCCCTGGCCTACTGTCTGCCCGCTATCAACCAACCACTCACCGTCGTATCGCAAGGTCTGTTAGAAGAGCTGACCTCGGAAGAACTGGCTGCTGTGCTGGCACATGAGTCAGCCCACCTCACGCAGCGTCACGACCTCCTCCGCCTGGCATTTGAGGCATGGCACAAGGCAGCACCCTGGTTCCCCGCGACGGGGGTCGCGGTCCAGGAAGTCACTGAACTCACCGAAATCATGGCCGATGATTCCGCTTTGACTGATCACGACCGCAGCGACCTCACCACAGCGCTGGCTCTTACGGCACACGAACCCAGCGACCAGCCTGCATCGAACATCCACAGCCGAACTCCGGCCGGCGTCGAAGTCGTATCGCGTCGTATTCGTCGACTAACCGACCCGGAGAAACCACTGGGTTCATGTAAAGTTGGTCTGGTTATTATCACGGCTGGGTTGCTCGTGACTGTGCCAGCTGCGATCAGCCTGATATAACACTCACCATTGACTCTCTGTCGGCGAAACTAAGCTGCCAGGTGATGACGTGGTATGCGAATCGCGTGACTAATCAAACCGCGCTAAGCTGAGAAGTTATGACAAGTCAATCTATTGGTGTCCGGGCACTGTTTTCCCGCACCAATACTGAGTGGAAATAAACAGAAATGGACAGGTCAACGTGAGTTCTAATGCGGTTTCAATTCATCACAACGCAGCATTACTTTCTGTGGTAGAGGTGACCGCTCCGGTCGAAGTCACCTCTGACATGATCGATGAGCGACTTGCAGCCGTTCTGAAACGTTTGCGACTGCCCACACGACTTCTGCAGCGAGTCGCTGGCGTGAAGGCTCGTCGGATGTGGGAATCCCCAGAAGATTACCTTGCCGGTGCAGCCCAAGCTGGCGTCAAAGCACTGGCCGAAGCTGGTATCACGCCAGATGCTGTCGGGCTGCTCATCAATACTTCCGTGACGCGTTCACAACTGGAACCAGCCGTCTCTGTGCGGATCCACGACATGATGGGCCTGGCCCCCTCCGCAACGAATTTCGACATCACGAATGCCTGTCTGGGTTTTGTCAACGGGATGGATCTGGCCGCGACGCTGATTGATGCCGGCCAAATTGATTACGCGGTCGTCGTTGCCGGCGAGGATGCAAACAACCTGCAAGAGGCAACCCTGGCCAATCTTCTTTCGGACCACACCACGCGTGACAACTTCATGGGACAATTTGCTTCTTTGACCTTGGGATCTGGAGCGGCAGCAGCAGTTCTAGGCCGGGCGGATCGCCACCCCGAAGGCCACCGAATCCTTCGAGGAGTGACCCGTGCAGGAACTCAGCACAACGAGTTGTGCCAGGGTGGTCGGGATGGGATATTCACCGACTCCGGAGCGCTCTTGGAAAATGGGCTCGAGTTAGTGATGGACGCCTGGAACGACACGCCCATCGAGTGGGATTGGGCCAACATGGACCGCTACATCACCCATCAGGTGTCTCAGATGCACACCGATGCGATCATCGAGTCGGCCGGTATTGAACGTGAAAAGATCCCAACAACCTTCCCGCAGCTCGGTAACATTGGTCCAGCTGCGTTGCCCATCACCTTAGCCAGGGAATTGGATACGCTCAAAGTTGGTGATCGAGTCCTAACCATGGGTGTGGGATCCGGTCTAAATGTTGCAATGCTAGAAATAGAGTGGTGAACCCCTTTTGCTGATCTCTCCCAAACCGGCACATCTTCCACAGTCCATCATTGACCTTGAACAGCTGCCGGGGTGGGACTCCCGTTGGTCGAGACTGATCGATGTCGACACCATTGATGGCACCCGACAGTTCCATGTGCTCGACAACGGCCCGGTACTGGCCGAGCTTGGGATCCCGGCGGAGAATGTCGACGCTATTATCGTTGCTGTCCACGGCAACCCCACGTGGTCTTATTTGTGGCGTCGCGTCGCGCAAGCAGGTATAGACGCCGCGCAGGGCAAACTAGACCTCGGACCGGGTGCTGGTCGAGCTCCGATTGTTCGGGTGATTGCACCAGATCAGCTCGACATGGGATTTTCGGAACGTCTGACCCACGACACGTGGCCAACCGCCGGACAAACTCCCACCACGTATCGCACCCTTGAACAGCGGCTCGCCGACCTCGATGCACTTCTTGGCACCATGCTCACGGGATCTGATCTCCCGCCGATCTATACGCTGGGCCACGACTGGGGTGGGATCGTGTCGCTGGGATGGGCTACAGACAACGAACTACGAACAGCCGGTTCCGGGTTGCATCCTGCCGGTATGATCGCGTTGAATACCGCTGTTTGGCATGACGAAGCCGACCCAATTCCGGCCCCCTTGCAAGCCGCGCTCGCCGGTCCCCTACTTGGCGGCTCGACGATCGCCACCCCGGCATTTTTAAACACCACGTTGGCTCTAGGACAACCCGCATTGTCTGATGCAGTGAAATCGGCCTACAAGCTTCCATATCAAGAACGTCACCAGCGCGGTGGGATTGGTGGTTTCGTTGCTGACATCCCCGCCGCTGGAGGGCACCGGTCTCGTGCGGCGCTTCGCGCAGTGGCACAGAACCTCGCCAAAACCCAGACGCCGGCACTATTACTGTGGGGCGCGAAAGACCCCGTCTTTGTGGATCGATATCAACATGATTTGCTATCACGGATCCCACACGTTGATATCCATCGATATAACACCGCAGGACATCTAATCGCCGAAGACCGTGACATCGTAGAACCGATATTTGGCTGGCTTCAGCAACAGCTCGACGATCACGAGCCACCTGCACCAGATGTTTCTGCAACTCGCGGTTCAAACGCTGTCGGCGACTACACTCCTCTGTGGTCGTTTTTGGACCAGTGGAGCACATCCGACGACAAAGCCATGGTCGATATGACCGTCACTGATCGTCACGGGGACCCCTTCGCGATCTCCTGGCGGCAACTGTCTTCGATCGTCGATGCCATGGCCGTCGGATTGCGCGAAGCCGGGATGCGTCCCGGCGACCGCGTTTCGATGTTGGTCGAGCCGGGCCGAGACCTCACCGCCGCACTCTATGCTGTGCTTCGAGTCGGCGGCGTAGCAGTGGTCACCGATGCCGGATTAGGCCTGGACGGCATGACCAGGGCGATCAGATCCGCGGCCCCGCAGTGGGTCATCGGCGAAACCCCAGGCCTGACATTAGCCCGCGCAGCTAACCTGCCGGGCAAGCGACTCAGTATGCGTAGCATGGACCCCGTGGCACATCGCCTGCTGGGATTGACCGGATCCATGTATCGGTTCGCCACACAATACGCCGGGCAGCGGTTCACGGCCACCTTGGCCCATCCAGACCCAAAGCCACAAGCAGATGCCGCTGTGCTCTTTACCTCCGGATCAACCGGGCCAGCAAAGGGCGTCCGCTACACCCATCAGAAGCTCTCGGCGTTGACGCAACGGCTGCAAACCACCCTCAAGGTCACACCAGGATCGAGCCTGCTTGCTGGATTCGCACCATTTGCGCTGCTGGGCCCGGCCATCGGGGCGACGTCGGTGACCCCGAGAATGTCGGTTACCAAACCCGCAACGCTAACCGCCACCGCGCTTGCCGATGCAGCCATTGCCGGAGATGCCACGATGGTGTTTGCCTCCCCTGCGGCCTTACGCAATGTGGTCGATACCGCCAACGAACTCAACGGTCTTCAACGTCTCGCCTTGCAACGAGTTTCCATGTTGCTCTCGGCAGGAGCACCGGTGCCAGTCAACCTCATGGACGACGTGTTAGAGCTCGTGCCCAATGCAGAATTCCACTCGCCCTACGGGATGACCGAATCGCTGCTGATCTCCGATATTGACCACCACACCCAACACGAGATCGCTACACAGCCGGACCGTGGCGTCTGTGTCGGCAAGCCCCTTGACGTGGTCCGCGTCGCCATGGCACCCCTGGATTTCTACGGTCGGGCCGCAGATGAATTAGTAGAAGGCGATGCAGCCGTGGGCAAACTGTCCGAGATCGTCATCTCAACTCCACATATGTTGGCCGGATACGACAAGCTATATAACACAAATCGGCAAACTCGGGTTGATACGCGGGATGGATTGCAGTGGCATCGTACCGGAGATATTGGCCACTTTGATGCCGAAGGCAGACTCTGGATCGAAGGCCGAACCCACCACATCGTGACACCACCGACCGGTGTACTTGGGCCAGGCGGTCCTGAAGACGATATACAACGGCTCCCGGCGCTCAATCGAGTCGCTATCGTCGGAGTCGGACCCGTGGGAACCCAAGCTATTGTGGCCGTGGTTGAACCACACGATGCCACGATCAAACCCGGCTTAGCTCCGACCGAGCTCACCGACGCAGTCCGCGCTGCCACGGATGTCGACATCGCCGCGGTCCTGGTCACTGACCATGTCCCGGTCGATATTCGCCATAACTCCAAAATCAACCGTCCGGTCCTGGCGCAGTGGGCTGCACAGGTGCTGGCCGGAGAAAAGGTAACCACCGTAGCATGACCGTTTCACCCACCATCGCTAAATACCACACCGGGGATTATTCCGGACACCGAGTCCTGGTGACCGGTGCCTCCGGGGTGCTCGGATCTGGTGTAGCTCAAGCCCTCACGTCAGCTGGGGCAGCGGTAACCGTCCTGCAACGCTCCCCCGCAGGTATAGCCGGTGTTCATGAAGTCCAAGGCTCCATCACGGACCCAAGCGCGGTGGCGGCTGCCGTCAGCGGGGTAGATTCCGTTATTCATATCGCCGCGAAAGTGTCCGTCTCGGGGCCACTGGCCGAGTACGAGCAGGTCAATGTAGAAGGCACCCGGCTGCTCTTGGAAGCCGCCCAGGATGCTGGCGTACAACGCTGGGTCCATATCTCTTCGCCATCGGTTGCTCACAGTGGGTCATCCATCATGGGTGCCGGTGCAGAACCAGCCAACCCTACTACCGCACGCGGCCACTATGCGGCTACCAAAGCCGCCGGCGAGCTTCTGGCACTGGCAGCAGATGCGCCTGATTTTCGGGTGCTCGCCCTGCGGCCGCATCTGATGTGGGGGCCAGGTGATACGCAACTGACCGAGCGTATTATTGATCGAGCCAAACAACATCGTCTCCCGCTGCTTGATGGGGGCACAGCTTTGGTCGATACATTATTTTCCGTCAATGCGGTCGAGGCGATCGTCGCTGGCTTGACCGCAGTCGATACAGTCCATGGTGAGGCATTAGTCCTGACGAATGGTCAACCTCGACCCATCGGCGAGATGATACGACGTATCGCTGTGGCCGGTGGCGCCCAGGAGCCCACATTAAACCTGCCGTCAGGACTTGCCAAGGCCGCCGGGTCTCTCATCGAAAGATTCTGGGACGCTGAAAAACGTGGCGACGAACCGCCCATTACCCGCTTCCTCGCTGAGCAAATGTCGACGGCACACTGGTTCGATCAACGCAGAACCCAAGACGTGCTGCAGTGGCGACCTAGGATCTCACTGGAGCAAGGCTTCGAACTGACGCGACAGTACTACAACCCTTAGGCGTCGATCTCGTCGCGATCAAGCTCCTCAGCACCCGAAATAATGAAATCACGACGCGGTGCGACATGACGTCCCATTAAGAGTTCAAAGATCTCTTCGGCTTTTTCAGTTTCTTCGATTTTTACTCGACGCAGCATTCGGTATCTCGGGTCCATCGTGGTTTCAGATAACTGGTCCGCATCCATCTCGCCCAACCCTTTATAGCGTTGGATGGGCTCTTTGATTTTACGGTCTTCTGCCGCTAATCGCTCCACTAATTGGTGCAGCTCTTGCTCAGAGTAGGTGTAAATCACTTCGTTTGGTTTCGACCCCGGATTGATGACTTCCACCCGATGCAATGGTGGCACGGCTGCGTAGACTCGACCGGCTTCTACCATCGGGCGCATATAGCGGAAAAACAAGGTGAGCAATAAGGTTCGAATATGGGCGCCATCCACATCGGCGTCAGTCATCAGGATCACTTTGCCGTACCGGGCCTCCGAAAGATCGAAGCTACGTCCCGAGCCGCCACCAACCACTTGGATGAGAGCAGAGGACTCGGCATTATTGAGCATCTCCCCGACAGAAGCTTTCTGCACGTTGAGGATTTTGCCTCTGATCGGTAATAGTGCTTGGTAATCCGAAGACCGCGCGAGCTTTGCAGTACCTAGTGCTGAATCACCTTCAACAATGAACAACTCGGTGTTTTCTACCTCGTTGGATCGACAGTCAGCTAATTTTGCTGGCAAAGAGGAGGTTTCCAGAGCTGTTTTGCGTCGCTGGTTCTCTTTTGCGGTTCGTGCCATAATGCGTGACTTCATTTCAGCCACGACTTTTTCTAATAACGCATCGACTTGTTGTTTCTCGGCGCGCTTTCGGGACTGAAGGATCTCGGTTAATCGATCCCCCACGATCTTTGACACGATCTGTCGCGCCGCAGGTGTACCAAGTACCTCTTTGGTCTGGCCTTCGAACTGCGGTTCAGCAAGTCGTACCGTCACGATAGCTGTTAGTCCGGCTAAAATATCGTCTTTTTCCACGCGGTCATTCCCAGCCTTGAGCCGCCGCGCGTTGCTTTCGACCGCCTTGCGGAAGACGCGTGTGAGGGCTTGCTCAAACCCCGTGTTGTGCGAACCACCCTTTGGTGTGGCGATGATGTTCACGAAGCTGCGAATCTTTGTGTCATACCCGACATCCCAGCGCAGCGCGACGTCCACCTCGCAGGTGCGCTCGACATCTTGCATGTGTGCCTGTCCGGAACTGTTCAAGACCGGCACTCGCTCGGTGAAATTACCTTCGCCATGTAAGCGCCACACATCGGTCACCGGGTTCAGCTGCGATAAATGTTCAACGAATTCCGCGATCCCGCCATCAAATTGGAAGACCTCTTCGTGCGTCCCATGTTCGCCTGCGGTGCCGACCATACGTCGCTCATCCCGCACCGTAATACGCAGCCCCGGGATCAAAAACGCGGTTTGGCGGGCGCGTTGCTGGAGCTCTTCATAGAGAAAGGTCGCTTCGGGAGTGAAAATCTGAGTATCGGCCCAATACCGGACTTTCGTACCGGTGAGACCTCGTTTGGCTTTTCCGACGACAGCGACTTCATCCCCAGGCTGTTGGGCAGTGAAGTCCGCGGCCGGGTGCGGCTTTCCATGATCAGAAAACTGACCGGGCTTGCCACGCTGGAAACTCAACTGATGAACTTTTCCGCCGCGTATGACCTGTACGTCAAGTCGCGCCGATAACGCGTTCACGACTGCGGCACCTACACCATGAAGCCCACCGGCGGCCGCATATGAGTCAGAGCTAAATTTGCCACCGGCGTGAAGTTTGGTGAAGACCACTTCTACACCAGATAAACCGGTGCGAGGTTCAATATCGACCGGGATGCCACGGCCGTTATCTTCGACTTCCACGGATCCGTCAGCAAATAAGGTGATCTCAATCGACTGACCATACCCCGCCAGGGCTTCATCCACCGAGTTATCGATGATCTCCCACAAACAATGCATGAGCCCCCGGGAGTCGGTCGACCCAATGTACATGCCGGGGCGCTTGCGAACGGCTTCTAGACCTTCTAAAACAGAGAGGTTGCGTGCGCTGTACTCGGATGTTGTGACCACGTGGTGATTGACCCTTTCGGAGGCTGTCAGGCTGGCACTGCATTGTCGGCTGGATCGCATAATGTTCATGTGCCGTTTACGATTCGATTATCCCTAGTAAGGATAACGGGTGAATTGCTGTAGTGTACGATTTTGGCTCTGTCTTGAACTATAAGCCGAATCGAGTGGGGCATGCTTTCGCCGCTCGCGTATGGCGTTCACCAGATCTTTGCGAAACCACAAGGAACTGGCAATATAGACCCACTTGGTCATGCATGCATGACCGTATTGCATAGTGAGGCTACGCTTTGTTCGCCGGTGGCTAGGTCAGCATCTTCGGGCATAAACCAACTATTTGGTGCGTTGTTCTACACAGCAATGAAATAACCTGTCAGGATGGAAGGACCAACCTTACAGAGTTTGGACCACAAATTAGGAGGCCCAATGTCCACGGCAACTAGTCTTGAGCAACCTACCCTCAACGCCGCCGATCGTTGCGACCGTTGCGGAGCCCAAGCTTACGTTCGTGCAGTACTACCATCGGGTGGCCAACTGTACTTCTGTGCTCACCATGCGCGCCAGGTTGAAGAGAGCCTTCGTCCACAAGCCGCCATGTGGCAGGATGAGACCAATCGTCTCGAGGAAGAACGTTCTGCAAGCTTATAACCGATGCTGTGAAGTTTCGGACTGAATAACAACATAATTGCGTCAATGAAAATCCGGGTCGTCTCCACAGAGGAAACGACCCGGATTTTTTGATGCCCCCAACAGAGGCTGCAAAGACAGCCAGCTTGTAGAAGCTGGCTGTCCTTAGCGAATTATGTCGGTTTACTCGAGGTAGTCGCGCAGAACCTGCGAGCGTGATGGGTGACGAAGCTTGGACATGGTCTTGGATTCGATCTGACGAATCCGTTCCCTGGTGACACCGTATACTTTGCCAATTTCGTCCAGCGTTTTGGGCTGTCCGTCAGTCAGGCCGAAGCGCATCGCCACGACACCAGCTTCGCGTTCTGACAATGTATCAAGCACCGAATGGAGCTGTTCTTGCAACAGGGTGAAGCCCACGGCATCGGCCGGGACGACAGCCTCGGAGTCCTCGATTAAGTCACCGAATTCAGAGTCGCCGTCTTCACCCAGTGGGGTGTGCAGTGAGATTGGTTCACGGCCATATTTTTGAACTTCGATGACCTTTTCGGGTGTCATATCGAGTTCAGTACCCAGCTCTTCAGGGGTGGGTTCACGACCGAGATCTTGCAACATCTGGCGCTGAACACGTGCCAGTTTGTTGATCACTTCGACCATGTGGACGGGAATACGAATGGTGCGAGCCTGATCGGCCATGGCACGGGTAATCGCTTGACGAATCCACCAGGTGGCATACGTGGAGAATTTGAAACCCTTCGTGTAGTCGAATTTTTCGACTGCGCGGATGAGGCCGAGGTTTCCCTCTTGAATCAGGTCTAAGAACAGCATGCCACGGCCGGTGTAGCGTTTGGCCAGTGACACCACGAGACGTAAGTTAGCTTCTAGCAGGTGGTTTTTGGCGCGGCGACCATCAGCAATAATCAGTTGCATATCGCGGCGCAGACGCACATCCGTGATTTCTTCTTGTTGCATTTTGTGCTCGGCGTAGAGTCCGGCTTCAATGCGAGTTGCAAGATCTACTTCTTCTTCGGCGTTGAGTAGCGCAACCTTACCGATCTGCTTCAGATAGTCTTTGACTGGGTCCGCTGTGGCACCAACAATATTGACTGCTCTTTGCTGAGGAGCATCTTCTTCGGTTTCAGAGACTACAAAGCCGCCGGCTTTTTCGGTGGATGCCACGTCGGGTTTTTCAGGACCCGCTGTTTCCTTAATTTCCGCTACTTCGTCGTCTTCGGCAGCCTCTTCTGGCTCCTCAACGACTTCGTCGGCAGCCACATCGTCATCTTCAACATCATCAAGTGCATCTTCCTCAACGACGATGTCTTCTTCTTCATCAATCACTGGATCATCAGAAACCATAGATGCCTTCTTACCATTGGCGGTAGCGGCTGCCTTCTTTGCAGTCCTGTCGGCTGTGGCCTGCTTCGCAGTAGTTTTCCTGGCAGTCGCCTCTTTTGGAGTAGTAGTCACTCAGGTCCTTTCCTCATTGGCAGCCGTATGAGTAAT
>CALBOC010000254.1 GCA_937896705.1 uncultured Micrococcaceae bacterium
GCGTCGTGGATTTGTTCAACCGGGTCGCCGTCGTCGAAGTTGATCGGCTCGGCACCCATGTCTTTAGCGATATCGAGTCGGTGTGAGACGTTATCGACCACAAAGACGCGGCTGGCGCCTTTGAGCTGCGCCGAATAGGCGGCCATCATGCCGACCGGTCCTGCACCGTAGACCGCCACCGTGTCACCCGGGCGTACACCGGCCAGTTCGGTCGAGTGGTAGCCGGTTGGGAAAATGTCGGCCAGCATGGCGAAATCTTTTTCGTGTTCGGTGCCCGCGGGTAGCGGTACGCAGTTGTAGTCAGCGAACGGCACGCGCAGGTATTCCGCCTGACCACCGGCATATGGGCCCATTCCAACATAACCGTAGGCACCGCCTGCGAAACCATCAACGTTGACGGTCAGGCAGAACGCGGATTTTCCTTTGCGGCAGTTATCGCAAAAGCCACAGGCCACGTTGAAGGGGATAACGACGCGGTCGCCTTTCTTGACGACGTGTACCCCATCGCCGACTTCTTCGACGATGCCCATGTTCTCGTGGCCGAACGTAATACCCGGTTCAGCATCGGTGCGGCCTTCGTACATGTGCAGATCCGAACCGCAGATCGCGGTCGAGGTAATACGAATGATCACGTCGGTTGGGTCTTGGATTTTGGGATCCTCGACTTCTTCGACGGCGACTTCAAATGGTCCTTTATATACAACAGCTTTCAATGCTCACTCCTAATACGGGGGTGTTACTTGATTGCAGATTCGAAGGCTGCCACGCCTGCTTCGGCCACGAGTTGATCATTATCCACGGTGGATCCGCTGACTCCGATAGCGCCGATGATGGTGCCGTCGTCGAGTTTCAGCGGGATGCCGCCCGGGAAGGTGATCAGGCCGTCATTAGAAAATTCCATGTGATACAGCGGTTTGCCGGGCTGCACCATGGGTGAAAGTTCGCTGGTTTCCATGTCGAAATACCGTGCGGTGCGGGCTTTTTTGATCGAGATATCGATGCTGCCCAGCCAGGCACCGTCCATGCGATTGAATGCTTTGAGATTGGCACCCGCGTCCACGACTGCCACATTCATTTGGAGTTCGAGATCTTCGGCCCGGCGTAGCGCTGCATCGGCCACGGTTTGGGCGAGTTGTAGGGAAATGTCTGAGGTATTGCTGGTCAAAATGCCACTCCTTCGTCATAAGTTTCGGGTGCGGTCGACCAGACGTTAGCGAGGTGTCGCGCTGTATTGGACAACGCCCTGCTCGCGAACGCCTCATATCCCATTGTGGTAGGTGAGCGGACTTTCCGAAAGGGATGGAGGTTCCGCTTGGGGCTCAGAGCCCAGGAGTGAGGTGCTCGTCCATTTTGAGCGGCTTGCGAGGCTTGGGTTTCTTCTGCCCCTCGGGAACGCCGCCGACGTAGATCCACCCCAGAAGTTCTTCACCGTCGGTAAGCTTATGAGCCTTGCGCATGGCTTTGGACCGAGTGCCGTCACCGGTGCGCCACATGGTGCCCCACCCGGCTTCGGCCAGTAGCAGCGTCAGATAGTGCGCAACCCCCGAAGCGACCGCTTCCTGTTCCCAATATGGGACTTTCTTCGACTTCTGCGGTGACACCACAACGGCCAGTACTAAGGGTGCCCGAGTGGCTTTCTCGATCCCCTTTTCCACGGTCATGTCGCGGGTTTTGGCCATCGCACGGCCCAGCGCCTTACGGTCATCGCCCCGCAGCTCGATCACACGCCACGGGCGCAACCGCGAATGATCCGGCACGCTATTGAGCACGCTCATGAGGTGTTGGAGTTCCTCGTGGGTGGGTGCCTCATCGGTGACTTTGGACTGCGAGGCGCGGCTGGCCATCGCCTGGAAGACCGGGCCCTGTGAAAAAGTATCGCGGGTCATAGTCCCCACTGTACTGGATGGATAAGCAGCGTGATGAGGCCTTTGCGTCGTCAGGAAAGCCGAAGACCTCCGGCCTTTGGCGGGTGTGGTAAACCCACCAGCCGACCGGAGGTCTTTTGTCGAGAACTGGAGTTATTTACAGCGCTGAGAAAATGAAAATCAGCAACGCGATGATCGCCAGAACTCCAACGATCGTCCAGATCAAACCACTTCCGCGCATGATACCTCCCTTTCGTGAAACCTCTTGGGTTTCGATCCGACTATACGGAGCTCAGGTCTTGAGCCTGGTCCTATGATAACCACCCTCAGCTCCGATGGCTCCGGTCCAGGCACGCTATTTTAAAAGTCAAAGAAAACGTGCATTTGCCGCTATCAGCACGCGCCCATGTCCCCTCATCGCGTGAAACAACGGATCGCTTGGTCTCCAAGAAGGTTGATCGGCTACAGTAATCACGGCTCTGTTTACCGGGCTTCCAACCAACCAGCTCACCGAGGACCTCATGTTCGCTACACCGCGTAAGTTTTTCCGCTTCTTCGCCATCGCGGAGGTGATTTCCTGGACGTTGCTGATCGGCGGGATCATTTTACGGGCCACGCAGGGCTGGGATCTGGCCGTGACCATCGGTGGTGGAATCCACGGGTTCGTGTTCCTGGCCTACGCGCTAACTGCCGTATTAATGTCGAAGAATCAACGTTGGGCCGCCGGACCGTCGGCAATTGCCATTGTCAGTGCCGCGATCCCCTATGCGACCATCCCGGTCGATATTTGGTTGCACCGCACCGG
>CALBOC010000255.1 GCA_937896705.1 uncultured Micrococcaceae bacterium
TGGTCGTGCCGACCGCCGAAAATCTCGTGGTCGGAGGGAGCAAGCTCACACAATTATGCCCCGCGGGTCAAATGTTCGATGCAGCCCACGTCCTAGCACACCTAGGAAACGTCGCTGACGAACTTCAACGAGACACCAAACGCCCACTCATGCTCCTGCCGGGTTACGACCACTTAGTTCGCATAGTGGTGGACCACAGCGCCCAGCTGCGCGACATGGGCTACGTATTCCCCGAATTGTCAGCAACACAATTAGACCAGGCAGCCCTCAAAGAACAGTTCTATGGCCGCTGTGCAGAACTGGGCATCAAATATCCACGAACCGCAACCATCGACTGCTCACAGGGTGTCGAGGTCGTTGGCGCATTTGTAGAGTCATTGGCGGAATCAGAGTGGAGCTACCCGCTCATCCTCAAAGCCGGCGATGGCAGCGCGTGGGCCAATACCCGCTTTTCTGGGCGACGCAAAGTGCACTATCTGACGGCTTCCGAACAACTGCACGAGGTCCTCGTCAACGCAGTTGAGGCTGGATACGAGGGCACGATGATTATTCAGCAGTTCATTCCGGGACCGGATTCGAACTTGCGGATCTTGACGCAATTTCGAGACCGGACCGGCACGACTGTTCTGACGGGGCTGGCCCAAGTGGTCGTCGAAGACCACGCCCCAGGTCTTGAGGGCAATGCGCGGGCACTGATCGCAGCCAGCGATCGTGCAGTGGAATCTCAAGGTCAGCGACTTATGGACGCCCTGAACTGGCATGGCTTTGGGATGTTTGACATCAAAATTCATCAGGACACCGGAGAAGCGTATTTTCTGGAGATGAACCCGCGGCTGGGACGACACCACTACTATCTCACCGTGGCCGGGGCGAATCCGGCAGAGTATCTGTATCGTGAATTCATTGACGAGTCAGCCCATCCGGCACCGGTGGTGACCCAGAGTCCGGCGGTGTCGACTACGATTCCGCTGAAGTTGGCCTACCAGTATGCTTCGGCCGAGCAGCACCAGATGTTGGATGAAGCAAAACGGGCCCGACGTATTGGCTGGCCCTTGCAGTATTCCAAAGATCGTAATCTCAAACGGGACCTCTATCAGCGCTATCGGCTGACGAAAGCCGCAGGCGAAGTCCAGCACACGCCGGGCACCATGAATGCCTGATCGAAGCGCTGTCCCACCTCGCGCGCGGAATTGTTGCAATAGAGTCGAACCTGGTACACTAGGAACGATTGATTCAAAGTGGCAGTAGGACTCTGTCCGGGTTGC
>CALBOC010000256.1 GCA_937896705.1 uncultured Micrococcaceae bacterium
GTTTTTCGGGTGAACGCTAACACTTGATGACCTTGACGAATCAGCGCCTGCGAGAGGTTTCTGACATAAACGTTGAGCCCTCCGGCGTCGCCTTGGCCAGGTTGAGCCAAAGGAGAGGTGTGCATAGCCACCATGACGATGGTCAGTTGCTCGGTCAAAACTTCCTTACCGTCTGCAGCCGAGAAAATTTTTAAGCGAAATGGTCATCTCGTCGAACCTATTATCTACCCACAGTCCAAGAGACAAATGCTCCCATACGACAGTGGCAAGATGCAGGACGTGAGAAACAAAAATTCGGCTCCCAATCCCTGGTCTGACCTGGGGTTAGAAGCCGAATCCATGGTGCGCGGAGGGGGACTTGAACCCCCACGAGCGATAAAGCTCACAGCGACCTCAACGCTGCGCGTCTACCAATTCCGCCACCCGCGCTGGTGGTGAATTCTCCAACTCAATGGAGAAGGCAACAGCGATAAGCATAACATACTTTTTATCGGTCGCGCACCATAGTCGGACTAATTTGTGTTCGCTAAGGTGACAGTATGGCTCAACACTCAGAAACTACTTCAATCGCGCCGGGAACCTTCCGGGAACGAGTCGCTCACATTACTCGGGATCTCATTCAAATCGATACCACAAACTTCGGAGGCAACGACTCCCGTGGCGAACCAGAAGCCGCCGCGTACTGCGCCAACCTCATGGAAGCCATGGATATGGCACCGGAAATCGTCGAGTCCTCTCCGGGCAGGACCTCGGTGGTAGGCCGCATGCGAGGCTGGGATCCGGATGCGCCGGCACTGGTCCTGCACGGCCACCTGGATGTCGTGCCGGCAGATGCCAGCGAGTGGTCCGTTGACCCCTTTGCCGCAGAGATCATCGATGACGTTATCTACGGTCGGGGCGCAGCAGATATGAAAGGCATGGATGCCATCATGCTCACCGCCTTGGAGTACCTGCATGCCCAAGGTCTGCGCCCACGCCGGGACATCATTTTGGCGTTGTTTGGCGATGAAGAGGCCGGCGGCGTTTACGGTTCAGACTGGTTAGTTACTCACCGACCGGACCTTTTTGAGGGCGCGACCGATGCCATCTCGGAAGTGGGTGGCTTCAGTGCAACGGTGGCAGGTAAACGTGCCTACTTCCTCCAGACCGCCGAAAAAGGGATCGCTTGGCTTAACCTATCAGCTACCGGTGCACCTGGTCACGGTTCAGCACGACACACCGACAACGCCGTCACCAAAATGGCAGATGCGATTTCGGCAATCGGTCACTACCGGTGGCCCCTGCACTACACGGCCACCACACGACAGCTCATGGAGAAAGTCT
Source organism: uncultured Micrococcaceae bacterium (assembly GCA_937896705.1). Lineage (GTDB taxonomy): Bacteria > Actinomycetota > Actinomycetes > Actinomycetales > Micrococcaceae > Yaniella. The sequence continues at coordinate 1,324 of CALBOC010000256.1, forward strand.
CTGAGCTGATGGGCGTCGAATTTGATGAGACCAACCCGGAGCCCCAGCTAGAAGCCATCGGTTCTGCGGTTGCCTTCGTGGGGTCAACCCTGAGCAACTCTTCAAACCCAACGGGTCTCACCTCGGGGTATAAACACAACGTGATTCCTGGTAAAGCGACAGCGACCGTGGACGCTCGGCCATTACCCGGCCAGGATGAAGAACTCATCCACACCATTCGTGAATTAGCTGGCCCGGAAGTTGCTGTCAGCTATGAACATGGCCGTCAAGCCATCGAAGCTCCCCTATCGGGGCCACTGGTTGATTTGATGATCGCTGCGATCGCCCAAGAAGACCCCGAAGCGATTGTTTTACCCTTTATGATGTCTGGCGGCACCGACAACAATGCGTTGTCCCGACTGGGGATCGCAGGGTACGGCTTTATCCCACTCCAGCTTCCGGCCGATCTGGCATTTCCGGAGCTATTTCATGGCATCGACGAGCGGATGCCGATCGATTCATTAGATTTTGGGGTGCGGGCATTACTGCGCATCCTCGAACCGTCAACTGGCACCAACTGAAAGGTCTGTACTCTTATGGGCTTGCCCTTCTCGCGTTACCAACAAGACATCGATGCAGTGCTCACCGATGATGTGTTGAACGGTATTCGAGACCGCGCCGCCGGTTTTGATGAACGCAACGAATTTCCCCACCAAGACCTCGACGTCCTCAAAGACGCCGGGTATCTTGCCGCGTTAACCCCGGTCGAGGACGGCGGACTGGGCTGGAATTTCGCCGCTGTGGTGGACGCCCAGAAGAAACTTGCTAGCTACGCTCCCGCCACAGCGCTAGCAGTGAATATGCACTTGATCTGGTCCGGTGTCGCGGCAATCTTCCAAGCGCACGGCAACCACGACCTCGATTTCATTCTCAAAGATGCGGCTGCCGGGCAAATTTATGCATTCGGGATTTCAGAGGCCGGCAATGATGCCGTGCTGTTCGATTCCAACACCGTGGCGGAAGAGCAAGCCGATGGCTCAGTGAAGTTCACCGGCACCAAAATTTTCACCACGCTGTCCCCGGTGTGGACTCGACTCGGCGTGTTCGGCAAAACCCCCGACGGAGCAGAGCTGGTGTACGCCATTGTCGACCGCGACGAGGGCAACACGACAGCCGACGGCTCTCGGTGGGATATGCTCGGCATGCGCGCGACACAGTCGTTCGTGACGCACCTCGATGGGGCAGTGGTACCAGCCGATCGGGTCATCCGCCGGCTCCCGACCGGACCGAACCAAGACCTGCTAACATTTGCGATCTTCGCGTCGTTTTTGACGTTTATCGCCGCGGTCTATGCGGGCATCGGTGACCGCGCCGTGGAGATCGCCGCAGAGAAACTGCAGCAGCGCAAATCTCAGGTACATGGCACCACACTGTCGCAAGATCCGATTCTGCGGTATAAACACGGCGAAGCGATTCTGCGCCAGATGACTCAGGACCAGCAGCTCACGGGGCTGGCCGAAGCCATCACAAATCTGACCGACTACGGCGATGAATGGTTCACTCGTCTTGTTGCCAACAAGATCACCGCGATTCGCGTTGCCAAAGCACAGGTGGATTACGCCTTCGAAGCAGCAGGCGGGGCAGGCTATCACCGCGGCGAAGAGATCGCGCGGTTGTATCGAGACGTGATGGCGGGCGTCTATCACCCATCAGATGACGAGTCCGCGCACAACACCTTCGCCACGTTCGGGTTGGGTCCGCTGGAGAACTAATCGCAGCTAGATCATGACCAGGGTGGACTCGACTTTGATGGCTTTGCGACGCAACCAAAAACGTCGGGTTCCACCCCTGTATAACACCGTTCGCTGTAGCTCCCAGTGACCGTATTCGGCGTGTTCCACGAGCCGTTTTCGAGCCTGAGCTAATGATTCGCCGGGGGCGACAGTGATGACCAAATACTCCCAAGCATGCTTGCGGGTTAGAGAATCAACACGACTTGCAATCGGTGTCTCTCGCACTCGTTGGGCCTCCTCGCGGCGTCCGACCAAATACAAAACAATGTCATCCACTGTAGTCAGGTTGTGCAAGAATCGGAACGTACCAACTCGTCCGTTTCGCAGCAGGCCGAGTACCGAGAATCGAGAAGTGTGGTCACCTGTGACAAACCAAGATAGCCTAGAGCCTATGAGCACCGATCCACGCGTTTCGTTAGAGGCCCTTGTGTCCGCAATGCAAGAACATCTCGCTGCGGCGACCAATAAACGCGGTGATGACGATCCCGCCCTGGAACATGCGTATTACGCCCTGGCCGACGCGTTTGAAGGCTACGAAGACGCCCTTTATGATGCCACCGGTGAAGTCACCCCGCTGGAAGTCTTTGAAGACGAAGACGACGATGAGGACGACCCTGATTTCGATGACTTCGACGATGATGATGACTATGACGAAATCGACATCGAGGCGGCGGATGAGCTAGATGACGGGAACGACAGCGACGATTAACAGCTTCAACCAGCTGTAGCTTCACAAAACCTGCCCGGGAGTGTCGTAGGGTTGACCAGGTGAACTGGATTGAAGCGATCATCCTTGGCATCGTCCAAGGACTAACGGAGTTTTTGCCGATCTCATCTTCGGCCCACTTACGCGTCGTCGGCGAATTTTTGCCCGGTGCAGCCGATCCCGGCGCGGCCTTCACTGCCATCACGCAAATCGGTACCGAGTTGGCTGTGTTGTTGTACTTCTGGCGGGACATCACTCGGATTATCAGCCAGTGGTGCAGGGCCATCGTTGGCAAGGTGCCGCACTCCGATCCGGACGTGCGGATAGGGTGGCTGATCATCATTGGCTCCATCCCCATCGCAGTGCTGGGATTGCTCTTCGAAGACTATATCGATACGACCTTCCGTTCGCTGTGGTTAGTTGCCACGATGCTGATCATTTTCGGAGTCATCCTAGCGATGGCTGATACTTGGGGCCGCCAAATCAAACCCATCTCGCGGCTGTCCTGGCGCGACGGTATTCTCTATGGTTTGGCACAGGCTCTTGCCCTTATCCCGGGGGTCTCACGTTCCGGCGGTACCATCACCATGGGCCTGGCACTGGGTTATACCCGAAAAGCCGCAGCTCGCTACGCTTTCCTGTTGGCCGTGCCGGCCGTGTTCGCCTCCGGTTTCTATAAGCTGGCCCAATCGATTGCGGAACCGGACCCGAACGCCGCATATGGGATGGGGGAGACCCTGGTCGCCACGATCGTCGCGTTTGTGATTGGTTATGCCGTCATCGCCTGGTTGATGCGTTTCATCACCAACAACTCGTTCAAAATCTTTGTCTGGTACCGCATCCTGCTCGGTGCGGCCCTATACATCTTGCTCGGCCTCGGGGTCATTAACGCCTAATAGGCTGCTGACCCGTCGGATTATTATGTTATTCAACGGAACTTGAGAGGTTTCATGAAATCGTGGATCACCCCCTTCCCGGTAGCACTGCCGACGCAGGACGACCAGCTGCAGCTGTTTGACACCGCTACCCAGCAAAAACAGCGCGTAGAGGTCAAAAATAATCACGCGACCATGTATGTCTGTGGCATCACCCCTTATGACGCGACGCATCTGGGTCATGCCAATACATATGTGACGTTTGATTTGTTGTATCGCTACTGGGTCGCTGCCGGCTATCGGGTGACTTACACCCAAAACGTCACCGATGTGGACGATCCGTTATTCGAGCGCGCCAATGAGTTAGGCATCGACTACCAACAACTCAGCGAAGAACAAACCGATTTATTCCGTTCGGATATGCAACATCTCAACGTATTGGCTCCGTCGCATTATTTGGGTGTCGCCGAGACCGTCGACTGGGTTCGGACACTTGTGCGCCGAATGGTCGACGAAGGGGTCACCTACACGGTGCCCGGTGATGCGCAAAACCCCGACGGTGATATCTACTTCTCGATCGATGCGGCTGAAAAGCTCACGCCGTGGCGGTTGGGGGCCATCGGTGCCCACACCCACGAAGAAATGACGGAGTACTTTCCCGAACGTGGCGGCGATCCGCAACGCGCCGGCAAACGCAACCCGCTGGATCCATTAGTTTGGTCGGCACGACGCGAGGGAGAACCCTACTGGCATGATGACGTGCTGGGCGCGGGCCGGCCGGGCTGGCACGTGGAATGCTCGGCTATTGCCCACAACACGTTGCCCGTGCCATTTACGGTTCAAGGCGGTGGCTCCGATCTGCGGTTCCCACACCACGAGTTCTCGGCAGCACACGCCACAGCGGTCACCGAACAACCGATGGCGCAGCTGTATGTGCACTCGGGCATGGTTGGTCTCGATGGCGTAAAAATGTCCAAATCCTTGGGCAACCTCGAGCTGGTTTCGAAACTGGTGGCCCGCGGTGAATCGCCGATGGCCATTCGCACACTACTGTTGGATAACCATTATCGCAGTGACTGGTCCTATACCGATGAAGCCCTGGCGGCGGCCACTCAACGACTTGCCACCTGGCGCGATGCCCTGGCGTGTGAACAGCTCGGTGATGCTGAATGCCTCAGCCAGGAAATCTTCACGGCGCTCTCGGACGATCTCAACGCCCCTGCGGCACTGCAAGCCATCGATCGTTGGGCCCAGGAACGTAGCGCACAGGCCACCCCGCGAGCAGAAAACCTGCCAGCGGTGAGCGTAATGATCGTGCTCGACGCGCTGCTGGGAATCCAGCTGTACTGATCCGGACCAAGCGGGG
>CALBOC010000257.1 GCA_937896705.1 uncultured Micrococcaceae bacterium
GAAATCCGCGCCCTGTTGAAGGCAGGACTGGCAACCGGCCTGACACTAGTCTTGACCGACCTGATCGCCGGATATTCAATCGACCATCCAGTGGCGATCAGTGTGCTCGTGGTGCCCGCAGCGCTGATGCTGATGTTCGCCGTGCGATTCTCCCAGCGCTTACGCCAACTGTCTCGGGCCGTGCCCGATCGACGCGCCGCTCGCACCCTGATCATTGGGGCCGGCGAAGTCGGAACAAACTTGATCCGACAGATGGTCACCACCCCGGGAACCAAATACTGGCCGGTCGGGCTGGTCGATGATGCACCAGAGAAATCTAATGTCCAGCTCTATCACGTCAGAGTCTTGGGCACCGTAGACCGACTTCCGGAACTCATTGTGCAGGCCGGGGCGAAAGTACTCGTCGTAGCGGTAGCTGCCCCCTCGAAGCCAATGCTGCGCAAGATCCAACAGGTTGCTGATGAGCTTGATGTCCGAGTCAAAGTCATCCCACCACTAGAACAACTGCTCGAAAAAGGCATCCGTTCCACCGACCTACGAGACATCTCCATCTACGATCTGCTGGGTCGTGCACCAGTTGATACCAACGTCGAAGAAATCGCCGGATACCTCGCCGGCGCCCGAGTGCTCGTCACCGGGGCCGGTGGATCCATCGGCTCGGTGTTGTGCCAACAAATCAGTCGCTTCCACCCCGCCGAACTCATCATGGTTGACCGCGATGAAACCGGACTGCAGCACACCCAGCTGATCGTCAATGGCAACGGACTGCTCAGCACCAAAGAAACGGTTCTGGCAGATATCCGCGATGCAGACGCCATCCGTCACGTGTTCGAAGACTATCGCCCCGAGGTCGTCTTCCATGCTGCAGCACTGAAACACCTGCCGATGTTGGAACGCTTCCCCGAAGAAGGTTGGAAGACCAACGTTCTAGGCACCCTCAACGTGCTAGAAGCAGCCGATGCCGTACAGGTCGAGCGCTTCGTAAATATTTCCACCGATAAGGCCGCCAACCCGACAAGCCAGTTGGGATATTCCAAACGCGCAGCCGAACAACTCACCGCGTGGATGGGCCAACAAACCGGGCGCCGCTACCTGTCAGTTCGGTTTGGCAACGTGATCGGCAGCCGCGGCTCGATGTTACCGACCTTCACCAATCTCATTGAACAAGGTGGGCCGCTGACCGTGACCCACCCGGACGTGACTCGATACTTCATGACCATCCCCGAAGCCTGCCAACTGGTGCTCCAAGCCGGCGGTATCGGCCACTCGGGAGAAGTCATGATCCTGGACATGGGTGAACCGGTCCGGATCTTAGATGTCGCCAAACGCATGATCGCGTTATCTGGCAAAGACATCGACATTGT
>CALBOC010000258.1 GCA_937896705.1 uncultured Micrococcaceae bacterium
GTTGCAGTTACACCCGTCGGTCCAGAGGAATCTGGTCAGCGGTGCTTCCCGAACTGTTTCGTGCTCACGCTAGGAAGCTGAGAAAATCAGCTGCATACACTAACCGATAACGAGAAGGTTATTTCGCATGCGGGATAACCTTGAAGGAGCGACCATGTCAGTCGTAACCATGCGCGAAATGCTGGATTCTGGTGTCCATTTCGGCCACCAGACACGTCGTTGGAACCCGAAGATGAAGCGCTTCATCTTCACCGAACGCAACGGCATTTACATTATTGACCTACAGCAATCCCTATCTTTCATTGACCGCGCTTATGAGTTTGTGAAAGAAACCGTCACTCACGGCGGCAGCATTCTGTTCGTAGGAACCAAAAAGCAAGCCCAAGAAGCCATCTCCGAACAAGCCACTCGCGTTGGCATGCCATACGTCAACCATCGTTGGCTCGGCGGTATGCTCACAAACTTTGCCACGGTATCGAAGCGCGTTGAGCGCATGAAAGAACTCGAAGAAATCGATTTCGAAGATGTCGCTGGCTCGGGTCACACCAAAAAAGAACTCCTGCTGCTGGAACGCGAACTGCAGAAACTGCAGGCGAACCTCGGCGGCATTCGCAATATGACCCGCACCCCATCGGCAATCTGGGTCATTGACACCAAAAAAGAACACCTCGCTGTCGATGAAGCCAAAAAGCTCGGGATCCCCGTGGTAGCCATCCTGGACACCAACGCTGATCCAGACGATGTTGCGTACCCGATCCCCGGCAACGACGACGCGATTCGTTCCGTGTCCTTGCTGACCCGCGTCATTGCTGATGCAGTTGCCGATGGCCTCATGGCACGCAACCAGGGCAAAAGCGAAACCGGTGCAGAACCGATGGCCGAGTGGGAACGTGAACTGTTGGAATCAGGTCAGACCGAGAGTGCTGACGAAGGAGCCGCTGACACCACTGCGGCTCCAGCAGACCCAGCCACTGTAGAAACCGCAGAACAAGTCGGTGCCACTCCTGAGGGCGAACAGCCCGTGGCAACCGAAGAGTACTAATCCACCACCACGTTTCGATTTAGAATTGCGGGCCACACCGCAACGAACATCCAAGGAATGGGATATCTGTAATGGCGAATTACACAGTCAAAGACATTCAGGCCCTGCGTGAGCGTACCGGCGCCGGCATGATGGACGTCAAAAAGGCCCTCGACGAAGCTGAAGGCGATGTCGATAAGGCGATGGAAATCATTCGCGTCAAGGGTCTGCAGGGTGCGTCCAAACGTGAAGGTCGAGCCGCAGCTGAAGGTCTCATCACCGCCACCGTCAAAGATGGTGTGGGCGTCATGATCGAGATTAACTCCGAAACTGACTTCGTGGCCAAGTCCGATAAGTTCATCGAACTGGCAAACACCGTGCTGGAAGCCGCTGTGGCTTCGGGTGCCGACAACGTCGATGACCTACTAGCCGCTGACTACAACGGCAACCCACTGGGCGATTTCGTCAAAGAAGAAGGCGCCCTGCTGGGAGAAAAAGTTGAAGTGCGTCGCCTAGCCCGCGTTGAAGGCGCATTCGTTGATGCGTACCTGCATAAGACTTCAGCAGACCTGCCAGCTCAGGTTGGGGTGCTCTTGGCTGTTGATGCTGATTCTGAAGCCGCTCAGACAGCCGCTCACGATGTTGCTGTACACGTCGCTGCAATGAGCCCAACGTATCTTTCTCGGGACGAAGTTCCTGAAGAGACGGTGGCAAATGAACGTCGTATCGCCGAAGAGACAGCGCGTGCTGAAGGCAAACCAGAACGGGCCATGCAGAACATCATTGAAGGTCGACTGACCGGTTACTTCAAAGAAGTTGCCCTGCTGGACCAGCCATTTGCGAAAGACACGAAGACCACAGTTGGTGCCGTACTGGAAGACGCAGGGACGAAAGCCTTGGCTTTCGCCCGGTTCCGTGTTGGAGCCTAACGCGTTTCTTACCGCACCGCAGTGTTTGGAATTGTCTAGGTAAATACAACAGCGTTTCTACCTACAGCAAGGGGGTGATCACCACACACGGTGATCACCCCCTTTTCATGCCCCAACGATTTCATCGGATCCTCAGGAGTCTTACCGTGTCAGACACTCCCGCCATTAATGTTCCTGGCGGCTTACAAGATGGCCCAAGCAATTCAAAACTCGACGCCATGCACCGGCGCCGCGTGCTACTGAAACTTTCGGGCGAAGTTTTTGGTGGCGGATCAATAGGAGTTGATCCCAATACGGTGCGAGCCGTAGCACAGCAAATCGCCGATGCCGCAGCTGATGTAGAAATCGCCATCGTTGTTGGCGGCGGGAACTTCTTCCGCGGTGCAGAACTGTCTATCAATGGTATGGATCGTCGCCGCGCGGACTACATGGGCATGCTGGGCACGGTGATGAATGCCCTGGCCTTGCAAGATTTTCTGACCCAGGCCGGGGTAGATACCCGCGTCCAGTCCGCCATCAATATGCACCAGGTGGCAGAGCCTTACATCCCGCAGCGCGCCATCCGACATATGGAAAAGGGCCGTGTGGTGATCTTTGGGGCGGGTACCGGATTGCCGTATTTCTCGACCGACACGGTAGCTGCCCAACGGGCGTTAGAGATTGGTGCCGACCAAGTCCTCATGGCCAAATCCGGTGTCGACGGTGTCTATACCTCTGACCCGAAAGTCGATGCTCAGGCCAAGAAATTTGATCATCTGACCTATGATGAAGCAATCATCAAAAACATTCGCGTTATGGACCTGACAGCGATGACCATGTGTAAAGATAACGACTTAGACATGTTGGTCTTTGGCATGGAAGGCGATGGAAACGTCACTCGAGCTTTGCTGGGTGAATCCCTTGGCACCGTTGTCACTCCGTAAATTGTCACACCACCGCCTGTTTTAGACTAAAGGCACACCGAGAATTCAACGAAGGAGAAGTCATGACCTCATCCGCATTATCAGACGCCAAAAAGGCGATGGAACGAACCCTAGAAGCTACCAGTGAAGACTTCGCAGCCGTCCGTACCGGGCGCGCCAACCCGGGCTTATACGCAAAAGTCCTGGTCGACTACTACGGCAGTCCCACACCATTACAGCAATTGGCCTCTTTTGCGGTGCAAGACGCCCGCACCATATTGATCTCGCCATTCGATGTCACCGCACTCCGAGAGATCGAAACCGCCCTGTCGTCTTCTGAGGTCGGAGCAAACCCCTCCAACGACGGGAAGGTCATCCGCGTTGTGATGCCGGAACTCACCCAGGAGCGCCGCCAGGAATACGTCAAACTGATCAAATCGAAGGCCGAAGACCACCGGGTCTCGGTACGCAACGCGCGTCGCGCCGCGAAAGAGGCCATCGACAAAATGGTCGATGACGGCGACATCGGAGAAGATGAAGGTCGTCGCGCGGAGAAAGAACTCGATGAACTGACACGCAAGTACGTCGATCAGATCGATGAGATGGCTAAGAATAAAGAAGAAGAATTATTGGAGGTCTAGGCTCTTGGAGCCTTTGCTTGCATGTCCACACCAGACCCAGAATCCGAACAGCAGTTTCCGGTTGTGACCCCACTCGAGGGGTCTCCTGACCCCGTCAGAGACCCCGATACGGGCATGATCGTGCCGCAAACTCGCCGGGAAGCCCTTCAGCAGCAAGCTCAAGATCAAACCACCGAGCCGTCGGATGAAATGACAGAGGATCTGGGTTTAGGAACTGAACCCTCCTCCGATTTCGACGCTGAAGAGACCGCGGAGTTGTCCGTTCAGGAAGTTGTGGTTGACGATGAGGTCCCCTCCCAGCCGCCGGTTGAGGAACCGATTTCACGGGCCGGACGGAACCTTCCGGCTGCTATCACGGTAGGTCTGGTGCTGTTAGGTGTTGCGGCGGTGGGCATCTTCTGGTCGTCGCTGGTGTTGTCACTGCTCGTGGCAATCCTGGTGACGCTAGGGATCTGGGAACTGGCGCAAGTAACCAAAACCCAAAATATCCATCTGGCCCTGACACCGGCCTGGGTGGCCGGCCTCGGCATCCCTGCTGCTGCCTGGATCGGTGGCATCGATGCGATGGTCTTTGCACTGTTTGGCAGTATTCTGCTGAGTATTTTTTGGACTGCAATAGGGGAGCCGGACCGGCCGGCTGCCTCGATGGCAAGCACGGTGCTGGCCATCTTGTGGCTCCCGTTCTTCTTGTCGTTTGGCATCACCTTGATGCAAGAACCCGACGGAAGTCTCTTGTTGATGACCACCGTCCTCGCGGTGGTGGCAAGTGACACGTTTGGTTATATCGTGGGCGCCACCCTGGGCAAACATCGTATGGCACCGAAAATCTCACCAAAGAAATCCTGGGAAGGTTTCTTTGGTTCACTCTTAGGCGCCGTGGGTATTTCGATACTGGTGACTCACTTTTTCTTGGACTACCCAGGGTGGGTCGGGATCATCATCGGGACCGTATTGATGCTGGCGGCCACAGCCGGTGATTTTGCCGCGTCCATGGTCAAACGTGATTTTGGTGTCAAAGATATGGGCACCACCCTGCCTGGTCACGGGGGCGTCATGGATCGCCTAGACTCAATCGTGTTTGCCGTACCAGTAGGGTATACCCTGTTCGTGGTCGTGCTGCCACTGATCTTGGGCTAGATCTCAAAGGAAGTATTGTGTCGACTCAAACTCAAACCACGTCACCGTTTGAAACCGTGCGGAAGCGTGAATTCGGGTACCACACCGGCCAAGTGGACGAATTCATCGTCACCGCACGAGAGGCTTACGAAACTGAGTCTGGTATTTCCGCAGATACCGTCCAAGCAAAGACCTTCGACCTCGTCCGCGGCGGGTATCGCACTGATCAAGTAGACCAAGTCTTAGCACGGCTGGAAGACGCGCTCCGGCGTGCCGAGCGAGAGAAATTCATCGCAACCTACGGTCAACAGGCCTGGGACCTGCAACTGTTGGAGCGGCTAGAAGAACTCAACGGCCGGCTGCAACGCCCCCGCGGGGAAAAGTTCCGCCCCGCTGATCCAAGCGTCCAGGGCTACCATGTCGCTGATGTCGAAGATTGCATGGCCAAAATCGCCGGACACCTGCAAGACAAAGAACACATCGACATCAATGACCTTCGAAATGCCACCTTCCGCGCACAAAAAGGCCCGCACGGCTACGATGAAGCCCAAGTCGATGCTTTCCTGCTCGCTGTCATCGGGCTGCTAGTCGTACGCGACTAGGAACCATATGACACTGGTCCTCGCCCTGCTGGGCATTATCATCATGGTCGTTGGCATCGCTGTCTCGATTGCCTTACACGAAATAGGGCACTTAGTCCCGGCCAAACTCTTCAACGTCCGAGTCACTCAATACATGATCGGGTTTGGCAAAACCCTGTGGTCCACGAAAAAAGGCGAAACCGAATACGGCATCAAAGCCATCCCCTTGGGCGGATACGTTTCCATGATCGGGATGCTGCCGCCCAATAAGCCCGGACAACAACCCTCCAAAGCCCGCACGCAATATTTTCAAACCATCGCCCATCAAGCACGTGAGGACGCAGCCGCCCAACTCACCGAACACGACTCGGGACGCACGTTCATCTCCCTGCCCGTGTGGAAACGCATCATCATCATGCTGGGCGGACCCCTCATGAACCTGGTGATCGCGCTCGTGATCACCGCAATCCTCGTCACCACCTTCGGCATCGCCACACCGACCACCAAAGTGCACGACGTGTTCGAATGCATGACGGAAACCACCGATGCCAGTGCACTGGAGGCCGAATGCGGTCCAGACGATGAGCCCTCCCCGGCCTGGGAAGCCGGGCTGCGACCCGGCGATCAGATCACACACTTCAATAACCAACCCGTCGAGGACTGGGACGAACTCTCGTCAGCGATCCAGCAGCGAGCCGACACGAATACCGCCATCACCTACGTGCGTGACGGTGAGGTCATCAACGAAACCATCACACCGGTCCTCACGCAGCGGCCAGTCTTAGACCGGTTTGACCAACCGGTCACTGACAGCGATGGGCAGCTGGAAACCGCACCGGTAGGATTCATCGGCATGTCCTCGATGGTCGAAAACCAACAGCAGCCTGCCACCGAGGCCTTTACCGTGGTGGGAGATCAAATATCGGGCACGTTCTCGGTCATCACGGTCCTGCCCGTCAAGCTCTGGGAAACCGCTCAGGTACTCCTCACCGACGGGGAGCGCGACCCGACCGGACCCGTCTCCGTGGTCGGGGTGGGACGGATCGCGGGCGAAGCCGCCGCCCAGCAGGACATTCCGCTCGAGGATCGGGC
>CALBOC010000259.1 GCA_937896705.1 uncultured Micrococcaceae bacterium
CCACCCCAGGAGACGCCCTTACCGGTGAGCACGCCGGCTTCAAAGCGATTGGTAATGCGCCGGTATTGGCCAAACATGAACCCAATTTCGCGAGTACCCACGCCAATGTCACCGGCGGGGACGTCGGTGTGTTCGCCGATGTGACGATACAGCTCGATCATGAAAGACTGACAGAACCGCATGATCTCACCCTCGGAACGTCCGGCAGGGTTGAAATCAGCGCCACCTTTGGCGCCACCGATGGGCATACCGGTCAGCGCGTTTTTGAAAATCTGTTCGAAGCCCAGGAACTTCATAATGCCCAGGTACACCGACGGGTGGAATCGAATGCCGCCTTTATACGGGCCCAAGGCGGAGTTGAACTCGACGCGGAAACCGCGGTTAATTTTGACGACCCCTTTGTCATCAACCCACGGCACCCGGAAAATGATTTGGCGCTCGGGTTCGACCATGCGCCGCAGAATGCCGTGTTCGACATATTCGGGGTGGCGTTTCATGACCGGGTCAAGTGTGGCGAAGATCTCGTCCACGGCTTGGAAAAATTCGGTTTCCCCAGGGTTTCGACGGACAACTTCTTCTCTGATCTGGGCTAAACCGGCGTCCATAGCGCAACCTTCCTCGAACATCTGTTGTGGTTGACTCGGCCAGCTGCGGTGAGAGGACACGGCTGACACCCCAGACAACCGTTGTCTACTGCCCAATCATCTTAGAGGAAAACTGCCCCAGATGGTGAAACGTTGCACTATCTACGACCCGATTTCGCTCACAGTCTGCGCGTTTATCGTGCCAATCAGACTCCGACGGGTCAACAAGTGGCACGATAGGACATGATGAGCACCACCACTAGACCCAAAACGTTTCCCATGCCCTTGTGGTTACAAGGCATCATGGAAGCCTTGGCTGCCGCATTCGTGAGCGCCGGCATCATTGTGGTGCCCGTGGCTATCATGTGGCTCACCGGAGCTTTCGCCCAGATGTCGCTTAGCGATGCCGGTGCCCTGGGTGCCTACACCTGGCTTTCAAGTTTTGGGGTGCCACTACAACTGACCAGCCTCGAAACCGAAGAGGCGATGGGAACCTGGTGGTTCATCCCCCTGGGGCTGCTTATGGTGTGGTTACTGCTGGCACGACGTGCCGGCAAACGACTCGCAAGAGCCTCCAAACTCAAAACTCTTTGGCAACCGACCCTCGGCGCGGTAGCCGCTTTCACGTTTTTTGTCTGGGGCACCAACACGTTAGTCAGCATGGACACGGTGGAGCTGAACCCGACGGTGGCGGTCGTGCTGCCCAGCTTGGTCTTTACCATCGGCTACACCTGGGGCGCCCTCGGATATTTTCGGCAACCGATTGGCGAATACCTCGTCCAACGCGTGGATCAACTCTCCGACAACGCACGCAACATCTGGCACTACCTCTGGGCGCTGCTGCGCGCCGGAGTCATCGGGCTCGCCGGGGCGTGGGCCATCGCAGCGATAGTGCTGACCGTCCAAGTGGGGATCCACTGGGCCGACGTCACCGACGCGTACCAGCGATTAGACGCCGGGATCGTCGGGGGACTGGTGATCACCCTGCTGCAAATTCTGGTGTTGCCCAACATGGTCGCCTGGACAATCAGTTACCTGACCGGGGCCGGCTTTCGCATCGGCGCCACCGAAATCTCCCCGGCTGGCACCCTGGCTGAGACCCAACCGGCAGTACCGATCTTTGCTGCGATCCCAATGGAGCAGAGCATCGATGCCCACTGGTGGGTGCTATTGCTGTTAGCCGTGGCGGGCATCGTGGCCGGCTGGTGGTTCTTCGGGGCTGGAGAAAACCACCTGGAAGACCTCATCATCGCCAAAATCCCGCACCATGCGACCGCGATCACCCTGGCCGTGCTGGCCACCGGCGCAACCATCGGTCTGACCTCCGGGGTGCTCTGCCTGGGGGTCATGTGGCTGGCCAACGGGTCATGGGCCATCGGATCCCTAGCCGTGATGGGCGCCCCGCTGTGGAGCAGTGCAGGCCTGTTTGCCGCCCACATCGGCATCGGGGCAGCCGTCGGGTATGCGCTGGCCCCGTTGCGCTATGGCATGACCTCGTGGCGCACCGCGACCGAGAACTAATCCCACAAACCGGCCGAATACTCCGACTCGCACTGGGCCTGGCGTGTCTCCGTGAGCGCTTCAGCCATGCATTGTTCATACTGTTGGGTGGGCTCCCACAAAATAATTTGCGAGGTCGCCACTCCGCCATAAAACAGCGCACCGAGTAATCCAGCGGTGCCAGCAAGCCACACCAACATCGTGTGTTGCCCCTTCGACGCCAACCGGAACACCCGAATCGCAGCCACCACCGCGGTCAACGCAAAGAGCGGCGCGATCACCTTATAGGGCAGCGGCAACACCACCCCGGCGTAGGTGGCAACCAGCGCGGCCACCAGCCACAAGACCCCATTGGCAACACCACGACGATCTACACGCTGCGGGTCTTGTCCGGTCATGCTGCTGGCGCCTTCCTTCACGACTTCTTCGGGGCCAATACCTAAGTGTAGAGACCACGTCCTTAGACTAGACGGTATGCGCTTGGTGGTATTACTCTCCGGTTCCGGATCAAACTTTCAAACCCTCATCGATGCCGTGGCAGCCAACGACCTGGCCGTCGACATCGTGGCGGCAGGATCCGATGTGCCAGATGCCTACGGCCTGACCCGCGCCCAAACCGCCGGTATCGAGACTTTTGTGGTCAACTACACCGACTACCCCTCCCGGGCCGCCTGGACCACTGCGCTCGCAGACACCGTGGCCACCTATGTCCCCGATGTCGTGTTGTCTTCGGGGCTGATGCGAATCGTGGGGGAAGAATTCATCACCCGTTTTGCCGGCCGGTTCATCAACACTCACCCGGCGTTACTGCCAGCCTTCCCTGGCGCACACGCGGTCGCTGATGCCCTGGATGCCGGAGTCGTCATCACCGGCACCACGCTGCACATCGTCGACGCGGGGGTCGACACCGGACCCATCCTGGATCAACGTGCCGTCCCGATTGCACCCGAGGACGACGCCGAGACGCTCCACGCCAAAATCAAAGTCGCCGAACGACAAATGCTGTTAGATAATCTGGCCTTGTTGGCCGCCGGTACCACCCCAACCCAATTGATCCCGCCCTATGCCAAACCGCGCTAGAATGACGCGAGGAGATCACCTGGCAACGGTGAGGAACAACACTGCCTAAAGGAGCACCCCTGTGACCACGACATTGGATCAGATCCCGGTAAAGCGCGCACTGGTATCCGTCTACGATAAAACCGGATTAGCCGAACTTGCCCAGGGTCTTGCCGCAGCGGGCGTGGAAATCGTCTCAACCGGTTCCACGGCCTCGATAATCCAGGGTGCAGGTGTTGCCGTCACCGAGGTCGCCGAGGTCACCGGCTTTCCCGAGGTTCTGGGCGGGCGGGTCAAAACGCTACACCCGTTTATTCACTCCGGGGTGCTGGCCGATAAGAACGTCGACAGTCACATGACTCAGCTGGCCGAACACGACATCGCACCGTTTGATCTGGTGGTTGTGAACCTCTACCCGTTTGTCGAAACCGTCGCCTCCGGTGCCAGCCAGCCCGAAGCGATCGAGCAAATCGATATCGGTGGGCCCACCATGGTCCGTGCCGCAGCAAAAAACCACGGCTCGGTCGCCATTGTCACCAACCCCGAGGCCTACCACGACATCCTCACCGCCGTGGCAAACGGCGGTTTCACCCTAGCCCAGCGTCAGCGTCTGGCCGTCGAAGCCTTCGCCCACACGGCCTCCTATGACACCGCGGTTGCCACCTGGATGGCCGATAATTTCGACGACGCCGAGCACCCCGCCTACGCCGGTCACGCTTTAGAACTCAAAGAGTCCCTGCGCTATGGCGAAAACCCACACCAACCGGCGGCGATTTACACCACCACGACCACCCCCGCCCCGGGGGTTGCCCAAGCAAGCCTGCTGCACGGCAAAGCCATGAGCTTCAACAACTACGTCGATGCTGATGCCGCCATTCGCGCGGCCTACACCTTCACCGACCCGGCCGTCGCCGTGATCAAACACGCCAACCCATGCGGTCTAGCGGTCGCCTCGGCCGATGCCAAGGATGCGATTGCCGATGCCCACCGTAAAGCCCACGCGACCGACCCGGTCTCGGCCTTCGGTGGGGTCATTGCCGCCAACCGGCCCGTCTCTGCAGCCATGGCCGCCCAGGTTAAAGACATCTTTACCGAGGTCGTGGTCGCGCCAAGCTTCACCCCGGAAGCACTCGAGATTCTGACGACCAAGAAAAACATTCGCCTGTTGCAGCTGCCAGACGGTTTTACGCTGGACACCAAAGAGTTCAAACAGATCTCCGGTGGCATGCTGGTTCAAGACGCCGACATGTACCAAGCCCCGGGTGACAATCCCACCAACTGGGAACTAGTGGCCGGGGAGCCCGCCGATGAGCAAACCATGGCCGATTTGGTCTTCGCCTGGGAAGCTGTAAGGGCACCAAAATCCAACGCCATCCTGCTGGCCGCAGATCAAGCTGCTGTGGGCATCGGAATGGGCCAGGTCAACCGGTTAGACTCCTGCCGCTTGGCCATCGAACGAGCCAACACCCTGGGGGCGGCGTCCACCGGGGCACAAGACGTGTCAACCCCGGGTGGGGCCGAGAATGTCACGGCCACCAATGCACCGGATCGGGCAACCGGTTCGGTAGCCGCATCCGATGCGTTCTTCCCCTTTGCCGACGGGCTACAAATCTTGGTTGACGCCGGTGTGCGCGCCGTGGTCCAACCGGGCGGCTCGATGCGCGATGATGAAGTGATCGAAGCTGCCAAAGCGGCTGGCATCACGATGTATCTGACCGGGGGAGCACGTCACTTTTACCACGGATAACACTCAAACCCACGCCACAAGGGGGTACGCATGACAGAGCCGCAGGAAGCCACCTTTGGCCAGCTCGAAGAAGAACTCTGGGATCTGTTGCGTGCTAAAGAATATGCAGCCGCAGCAGAACTGTTACGCGGCCTGCGTATCGCCGCGGTAGAACGCCTACTTGACCGGACCCCACCGGCTCTGATGCCGGTGGCCTTCCGCCTGTTAGATAAAGACGTTGCCGTAGAAGTCTTCGGCAACATGGAGCCCTCTTTCCAATCGGATCTGATCGACGGACTGGCCGATGAACACGACCAAGACTTATTCTCCCAGCTCCAATCATCCACCCAGGCTCGACTGCTCGACGAGGTGCCAGCCGAAGTCGCCCAACGGCTCCTAGCCAGTCTCGGACCGGCAGAACGCGATGCCGCCGCCCAAGTCCTGGGATACCCCGAAGACTCGGTGGGGCGGCGCATGACCGTGGTACCCCAAGAACTGGCACCGGAGATGTCGGCCGCCACCGCACTGAATATCATCCGCGACCTAACCATCCCTGAGGCCGAGATCGATAACCTCACCGTACTGCCCGTGGGCTCCACCACCCATAAAGTCCTCGGGCTGATTCATCTGCCACAGCTGGTCCGGGCCGAACCCGACGAACTGGTCGCCGACTTGATGGAACCCACCGAAACCGTCTCGGTCCACGCCGATGCTGAAGTCGCCGCACGCACGGTCGTGCACGACCGCGTCCAAGCGCTGCCGGTCGTTGATGATGCCGAACGGCTCATCGGAATGCTGACCGTGGCTGATGCGCAACTGGTGTTGGAAGAAGAAGAATCCGAAGACACTTTCCGCTCCGGCGGTGCCGAGCCCCTGGGCCAGCCCTACCTGTCCACCTCGGTCATGCAACTGGTCAAATCACGCATCACCTGGCTCTTAGTGCTCGGGGTCGGCGCGATCTTGACCGTACAAGTGCTCGGGTATTTTGAAGACACCCTGGCCGCGATGGTCGTACTGACCTTATTCATCCCGCTACTGACCGGCACCGGTGGGAACACCGGTAACCAGGCCGCCACCACGGTCACCCGTGCCATTGCGCTATCCCAGGTCACCACTCGTGACCTAGGGCGAGTGGTCGGACGTGAAGCACTGGTGGGTCTGACCGTGGGTCTCCTCCTGGGCACCATCGGATTTGTCGGTGCCGCATTATTTTGGGAAGTAAATATCGGGCTCGTCATTGGTGCAACGCTAGTGGTCATCTGTACCCTGGCGGCCTCCGTCGGCTCGGTCATGCCGCTGATTGCTTCCAAGATCGGCGTCGACCCGGCGGTGTTTTCCAACCCGTTCATCTCGACCGTGGTCGATGCCCTCGGCCTGGTGGTCTACTTCCTGATCGCCAAAGCCATTCTTGGCAT
>CALBOC010000260.1 GCA_937896705.1 uncultured Micrococcaceae bacterium
TTTGTAGACGTCGTCCAAGGAGATACCTTTGGCCAGCATCATGACTTGGAGGTGGTAGAGCAGCTGGGAAATTTCCTCTGCTGTCTCGTCATTGGTTTCATAGCGTGCCGCCATCCAGACTTCGGCAGCTTCTTCGACGACTTTTTTGCCGATCGCATGCACCCCTGCGTCGAGTTGGTGGACGGTCCCGGAGCCTTCCGGGCGCGTGCGCGCTTTTTCAGTCAGTTCGGCAAAGAGTTCTTCGAAGGTTTTCACAGTACTAGCGTAGTGGTTTCTGTGTGCTTCCGTTGACAAGGGCGCACTAGATGACGAATTTTTATGTCGCTTTCTGTTGGGTCTCGGATACTTCTTGGACCGTGGGATCCGGCATCAGAGTTTCTACGGCTGGTTTTTCGCGGTTGCGGGCCCGTGCCCACACGAAGAAGCCCACCAGGGTAAAGCCACCGTAGAACAGATACATGAACGCCGAGGCGTAGTAGCCGGCAGAAAACAGCAATGGCACGCCGACGATATCGACGGCCACCCAGATGAGCCAGAATTCGACCCATCCCTTGGCCATCCCGTAGGTGGCCAGCAGTGACCCGACAAAGGTCCAAGCGTCTGCCCAGACCGGCTCAAAAGACCCCAGGACACGGAACAGTGGGGTGAGCAAAATGGTTCCGCCGATCAGGATGACGACCAAGCGGATGCGGATCGTTCCCGAGGCCCACTCGGGCACGATGGCACCTGGTGTGCCGTCATGAGCCTGTTGGCGTTTTGCTTGTCGCCATTGCCGCCAGCCATAGATCGACACGGTGATAAACATGATCTGACGGCCGGCCTGGCCCAGGAGGTTTGCGGTGTCGGCTCCGCCAAACAGGCTGCCCAGAAACACGGTCAGGAGTGTGACGTTGCCGATAATGCCGACCGGCCACGCCCAGACTTTCCGGCGCATGCCGCCCAGCGCAGATGCCAGACCGAAAACATTGCCGAAGACTTCTCGCATGAGTAGCCCACCGCCAGCAACCGGGATGGTCCAATTGAACAGGTCAATAAGCCACTGCATGGTATTCTCCTCCGGTTAACCTTGGGCGTTACGTGCTAGAGCACGTAGATCGTCAATGGCTTGCGCTGGATCCTCGGCCGAGTAGACGGCTGAGCCCGCCACAAAGACGTTCGCGCCGGCCTCTGCGGCACGTTCGATCGTATCGGGCGCAACTCCGCCGTCGACCTGCAGGGCGATGGGCACTCCGGAATCTTCGATGGCCTGGCGTGCGCGTCGTATTTTCGGCAGGACGACATCCAGGAAGGATTGGCCGCCAAAGCCTGGTTCCACGGTCATCAACAACACCATGTCCAATTCGGTGAGCATGTCCATGTAGGGCTCAATGGGGGTCGCCGGTTTCAGCGCCATGGCTGCTTTGGATCCTCGAGCTCGCAGCTCGCGTGCCAACCGAATTGGTGCCCCGGAGGCTTCGACGTGGAAGGTCACCGATTCGGCGCCGAGATCAGCGTAATCGGGTGCCCACCGGTCGGCGTCTTCGATCATCAGGTGAATATCCAGGGGTTTCGTTGTCGCCGCGCGGATAGCTTTGACAACTGGCACACCCATGGTCAGGTTGGGAACGAAATGATTATCCATGACGTCGACGTGGATGGCGTCGGAGTTGTCGACGCGGTCGATTTCTTCGGCTAGGCGTGCGAAATCTGCAGACAGGATTGACGGGTGGATGTGCATGCCGGTCACAGGCGGGCTCCTCGGGGGTGTCTCAAGG
>CALBOC010000261.1 GCA_937896705.1 uncultured Micrococcaceae bacterium
TTACCAATCGCTTTGAAGCCGGCGTGCTCACCGGTAAGGGCGTCTCCTGGGGTGGGTCACTGGTCCGCCCCGAGGCAACCGGCCACGGCACGGTCATGTTTGTTGACCAGATGCTCAGAACCAAAAACACTTCACTGGATGGCGCCACCGTGGCGGTGTCCGGATCCGGCAACGTGGCCATCAATGCGATCGACTACGCCCAAGCCCTGGGCGCCACCGTCTTGACCGCCTCCGATTCCTCCGGGTACGTCATTGATGAGCAGGGCATTGATATCGAGTTGCTGCGCCAGATCAAATCCGTCGAACGCGGCCGGATTTCCGACTACGCCAAGCGTCGTGACTGCGCGCACTTTGTTGCCGACGGTTCAATCTGGGATGTGCCCGTTGATGTCGCGCTGCCGTGTGCGACCCAGAACGAGCTGACCGGTGACGCTGCCGCCACATTAGTCAAAAACGGGGTCAAGGCCGTGGCCGAGGGCGCCAATATGCCCTCGACCCACCAGGCCATCACGACCTTCCGGGACGCCGGGGTACTCTTTGGCCCGGGCAAAGCAGCCAATGCCGGTGGGGTCGCGACCTCCGCGTTGGAAATGCAACAAAACGCCTCCCGAGACACCTGGAGTTTCGACTACACACATTCCCGGCTGGAAGAAACCATGGCCGAAATCCACGACCGGTGCATTGCCACGGCAGAAGATTTTGGCCACCCTGGCGACTACGTCACGGGCGCGAATATTGCTGGTTTCCTCAAGGTCGCCGATGCGATGATTGCCCAGGGCATCGTCTAAACGACACCCGGGGTGCTTGCCGAACTTTTCACCGATGTCGAGGCCGCGATTGTCGCGTTGGGTGCCTCGCCGTGGCTGGTAGTCGTGGTCGGGGTCTGCTGCTGTATTGATGCGGTCTTCCCGATCGTGCCCAGTGATTCGCTGGTCACCGCGGCCACGGTGCTGGCGCTGGCCAACGATGCCTCCGCCGCCTTCATTGTGATCATGGTGCTGGCCGCTGCCGCGGGCGCGATCCTTGGCGATAGCCTGGCCTACCTGATCGGTGCCAAGATCCCTTTACACCGCATCCCGATGCTACGTCGCCAGGCAGGTCAAGCAGCTCTGCAGTTCACCCGACGCGCCTTCACTCGTCGCGGGAGCGCGCTGGTGTTGACCGGCCGGTTCATTCCCGCCGGCAGGATCGTGGTCAACATGTCAGCCGGGGCAACCGGTTTCCCGATCCGACGATTTCTGCCACTTGCGGTCCTGGCAAGCCTCTTATGGGCGAGCTTGGCTGGGGCGATGGGAGCCCTGGCCAGTTACCTCTTCGACAGTCCCCTGCTGGCCATGGTGCTTGGCATTATGATTGGGTTGGGCTTCGGTTTGCTGATCGACTGGATCATGCAACGCCGCAACCGCCCCGCACCGGATGACGCTGTTTAGAGGTCTGCGAGCGCGGCCCGCTGTTGCGCGGTGAGTCGCACCGGTCGGCCGGATTCCTGCTGGACAAACACCATGGTCGAGGTCGCTTCCACGGCCACCTGGTTGCCATCAAAAAATCGGTAGTAAATCTCGACCGAGGCGCCTTTGACCTTGTCGACTCCGACCTCGACCCGGACCGGCAGTCCGCGATAGGGCAGCTGCCGACGATATTTCACCGTGTGGTCGGCGATCAAGGTCATAACCCCGTCATCGGCTCCGGCCCGCAGGTCGATGTGGGCGGTTGGATTCGTGCCGTCTCGTAGGCCGGTTCCCGAGGGGATCCCGAAAACGATCACACGGGCTTCTTCCATCAGCCGGACAATTTGGACGTTGTTGATGTGGCCGTAGGCGTCCATATCGCCCCACCGTAGCGGAATCTCAATAACGGTCATGCGCACTCCTGTGGCTCATCAGGGTTGGTAAATTCGGGATAATCGGCGCGCAGCTCGGCCACCGTCAGTTGTTCTTCGGAGGTCACCGATTGGGGCCAAGTCAGCGGTGCGTGCTCCCGTGGTGGCAAAACACCCGAGTTTTCTAACTGGAACGATAGCGCCGCGCCGTCGGGTCCGTAGGCCCATGGAATGCCCGGAGTGGCCCGTTGCGTGTTCTCGGCCCGCCCACCGGCCAGCAGGGCTTCGGTGGCTGACAGCTGACGGATCGCGATCGCATCCACCCTGCCCGGGTGATGGTGGGCAAAATGCGTATAAATTTCCGGGTCGTGTTGGCCATCATCACCGATCAATGTCCACGACAGGTGCGGGAAGTCGTCGGCGAGCCGAGCCAGCGCACTGACTTTATGGGCCATCCCGGACCGGAACCAACGATCTTCGGTGGGACCCCACGAGGTCAGCAGCATCGGCCCTAACGGGAAGAGGTGTCGGGTCATGAACCGGGTCAGCGTGTGGGCGACATTCCAGGGTCCGGTGGAAACATAGAACACCGGGATGCCGGTGTCTTGTTCTGCCAGCCGGTTGAGCATCACGGGCATCCCGGACACGGGTCGACGAGCGTGTTCATCGAGTAAAAACGAGTTCCAGGCGGCGGTCAGGGGGCGTGGTAGCGCGGTCACCCACACGGTGTCATCGACGTCGCAGATCACGGCCCGGTCGGTGTTGTCATCAATGATCAACACGTCTTGGCTGGTTGAGTCTGCGCCTTCAACGTGTAGGGTTACCATCGACCAGCCGGGGTCGAGTTCGGACTCAATGCGAGCATCGACCACCCCGTTGCGGTCCGCGCGCACCGGGTGGCGTTGCCCGTTGACCTCAATTTCGACTTTGGCATAAGCAATGGGTGGCGACACGAAGTTCTGCCAGCCACGCACCCCGTCGCGCAGAATCTGGGCCATGTATTCGGCTTCGGTCCATTCCGGGTTTGCTAACAACACCCGGGAGAAGATCCGTACCCATCGTGGTGACCCGTAGCCGGTAAACGACAGGATGCGAGGTTTGGCGCCGCGGCGGCGGGCGCGATCCCGGCGTCGTCGTTGGAAGCTGTAGTAGCTCAGAGTGGCTAGCTGTTCTGGTGGGGTGGCTTCACTGCCCGGGGCAGCATGAAACCGCGGGATGGTCGGAAAACGATAGGTTTTAGGACGACGCGACATAGACTTGCTAGTTCCACTCCTTGGTCACCCAGACAGTCTAGTACGTTACGGTACCTGGTTTATGGTGGAGTCTATGACATCTCTGCGCACCCGAGCCTTGGAAGCTGCCCGCCCGGTCGCGGCGAAACTTACCGCAGCGTTTGCTGCTGGTTCGGTGGTCGCAACCACCAAGACCAACCGCCATGATTTGGTGTCGCAGTGGGATCACGATGCCGAGGAGTTACTCAAGGCCGGACTCGCCGGTGACGGGACGGTCTTTTGGGGTGAGGAATCCGGTCGTCAGCCCGTCACGGCCCCGGGACAGGTGGAGTGGATTATTGATCCAATTGACGGGACCAGCAATTTTGTGCACGGCTTCCCCCTGTTTTCGATCTCGATTGCCGCGGTCCAGGACGACCGCGTGATCGCCGGGGTGGTGCTCGACCCGGTGACCGGCGATGAATATTCTGCCGACCCCACCGGTGCCTACCTCAACGATCAACCGCTGACCGCACGTCCCGCTCCGGCTGAAACCTCTCAGTACAACCTGGTGACCTCGTTTCCCGCCGCTGAAATTTTGCAGCGCGCACCCCACGCCACCGAGTTGTTCGCAGAGTTCGTCACCAGTTTCGCCACCGTGCGTCGGCTCGTGTCCGGAGCACTCGAGATTTGTTATGCCGCAAGGGGTATCGCCGATCTGGTCTTAGGGGTGGATGCCAGCCCGTGGGATGTGGCCGCAGCATCCTATATTTTGACCCAGGCCGGGGGCGCTTATCTGACCGGCACCACCGGTCCGGCCCATTTGGCCCCGCACTACGTGGCGGTGGCCCCGGGTCGATCCCCCGACGTGATTACCGACAGCTTCGATAAGATCCGGCAAATGTGACATCCCGGTGCCGAACGGTGGCGTGAGCTAGCTCAAGGCAGGACAATAGAGCATATGAGCGCCTACATGTTTGAACACGACAAAGACCAACCGGTACTAGAACTGACCCGCCAGCAAGCTGAGCTGCTGCTGCGCAACACCCGCCACGGTCGCCTAGCGTTTCTAGCCGACGGCCAGATCGAAGTCTTCCCGGTCAATTACGCATTCGACGGCAAAAAGCTTTACTTCCGCACCGCGCCGGGGACGAAACTTTTAGCGGCTGAAGCACAAGCGATGGTCGCGTTTGAAACCGACGGCATTCTGCCCGATGAGGGCTGGTCGGTCGTCGTTCGGGGCAATATCACCACCGTCGCCGAGGAAGACATTGACTACGTTCACGGGCTGGGTCTTGCCCCCTGGATCCCGACCTATAAGGACTTCTTCGTCTCGCTGAGCATCGAAGATATCACCGGGCGCCACTTCATCTTCGCTCGCCAACCAGAACGCGGTGATGAGCGCACCTTCCGCTACGATCCAGCTCAACGCCGGTCTACCCCACCGCAGGATCCGGATCCGACGAAACTGTCTCGCTAATACAGCCACACCCCGAGGATGCCGCTGGCAGCTATGAGCACCGCCATGACCGTCATCCACAATACGGCCCAGAAATCAGCGGCGACTCGCTCGTACCGGATCCCGGCCACTTGTACTCGGTAGCGGGCACGCTGCGAGAGCTGTATCAAGCCCACCCCCAGCACCGCGATCGCCACTGGGATAAACACCGCGACACCCACCGAGGGATACCAGCGGATCAGTAACAACGCCACCACCGCGGTCGCCAACCCGGTCCTACCCCACGACATGACCGTACGCTCCGGCTGTAGCCCGGGATCTTCGTGTTGCGGTAGCGGCCGACGACGACCTGGCCGGGTTCCCGGCCTAGAAGCCATTGGTCACCCAAATGGCCAACAAGACGGTCACCGCAGCGACCGCACACACCAGAGCAATCAGTGGAATCCACACTGGAAGCGGCAACGAGCGTTTTTGACGCATCGCGGCTTCGACTCGTAGCCAGCGTCCGGCCGCCGAGGCGGCAAGCAGCCCACCCAGAACCAACAGAGTTGTGCCCAGCACCTTGCGCGCGGTGTCATCAAAAATATCCTGGGTAAACGCTTCGACCGCGATACCGCCGGCCAGCAGGGCCAACGAGGTGCGGATCCAAGCCAAAAAGGTGCGCTCATTGGCCAACGTAAAGCGCGGATCCGGGTCGTTACCTTCATGCAAGGCCCGCGGGACTCTTCTACGTTTGACTGTTGCCGACTGCTGCTCACCGGATTCCATAATCCACAGTGTAACTCACCCCGCGAAGCCAACCGGGTAGTCTAGATGAGGACTGTTATTGGCCCACCGATACGCAAGGAGCGCGAATGTCAGCTGGACAGCATCACGACGATGTGACCGCGGCCCACGAGCCGACGAAAGCCCAAATTCGTCGCTGGCAACGCTACTTAGCAGACGAGATCGCCGAAGGGCAGATCTACCGGGATCTCGCCAAACGCAGCAAACGGCCCGAAAAAGACATCCTCATCGGTTTAGCCGACGCCGAAGAACGACACGCCCAACACTGGCGGGACCTGCTGGGCGAGCACGCCGAGGTCCGACGCCGACCCAGCCTGCACCGGGCGCTCTTACGCTTTTTGGCCAGGATTTTCGGTTCGGTGTTCGTGTTAGCGCTCATGCAACGTGCCGAGTCCAACACCCCCTACACGGCCGATTCCGAAGTACCCCGCGAAATCGCCGCCGACGAGGCCATCCATGAGGAAGTCGTCCGTGGTCTGGCAGCACGCGGTCGCGAGACCATGGCCGGCAATTTCCGGGCCGCTGTCTTCGGTGCCAATGACGGACTGGTCTCAAACCTGGCATTAGTCATGGGGATCGGAGCCACCGGCGTGGCACCCTCGGTCGTGTTATTCACCGGGATCGCCGGCTTATTGGCCGGTGCCTTGAGCATGGGTGCGGGCGAATATGTGTCGGTACGGTCTCAGCGAGAACTCCTGGAAGCATCCCACCCAACCCATGTCACCTTACGAGCAGCCAAACATCTCGATATCGAACAAAATGAGCTTGAGTTGGTCTATCGCGCTCGCGGTATGACGCCCGAGGATGCCAGTCATCGGGCTCTGGAGCGCTTGGGTTATCTCAGCTGCGATTGCAACCCAACCTTTTCGGCTCGCCCCGATGGGTCCAAAGGGCCGGAAGAAGAACTGAAGCAACAAGAGTTCGAAGCCGTGGGCAATCCTTGGAAAGTGGCCTTCTCGTCGTTCTTTTTCTTCGCGATTGGCGCGATCATTCCGGTGCTGCCGTTTCTCTTCGGTGCCACGGGCATGACCGCTATGCTGTGGGCCCTGGGGTTAGTCTCCTTGGCGCTGGTGGTTACCGGCGGGATTGTCGGGCTACTGTCTGGCGCTCCCCCATTCAAACGGGCCCTGCGACAGCTGGGTATTGGCCTGGGAGCTGCGGGCGTGACCTACGTCGTGGGTTTGTTCTTCAACGTCTAACTCCTAAGGCTGAAGCCAATAGGCACTTCGGACAATACTGGTTCAGTTCATGACGCGCCCCGTGACGTCCCTCGGCGAGTTCGTGAACCAAGCACTGCTCATCGTTCAGGGTGACCTAGAGCGATCGCCACATCGGTGGTTTGAATGCGGGGTTACGCATCCGGCTACCGAAGAACCGGCCCGGACACATTCTGGTATGGCGGCGTTCCGTCAGCATAATCTTTAAAGGCCTGATAGATAGTCGCCACCGCTGGATTGCGCTGCGATTCATGGCGGACCACCGCCCAATAGGTGGTTGGGTGAGCAAACCCCTCCCCAAGTACAGTGACGAGCTCTGGGTGCGCTTCAGCGATAAAATCTGGCAACAGGCCTATGCCCGCGCCTTCCAGGGTGGCGGTGAGGTGGGCATAGACATTTGTCGAGGAAATGCCTGGCCGCATGGGGGGAAGTTTCGTTAGCGCCGCGTCGAGATCTTGAACCAGTAAGATGGCCTCGACATAATAATTGAGGCGGTGTTCCTTCAGGTCATGCAGCGTTTTTGGAGTACCGTGCTGAGTTAAGTATTCTGTTGTTGCATATAATTTGAGATTGTATTCGATTAGGGGACGCTCCCAAGCGCGATGAACTTCGGGTTTTCCCACCACGACCTCTAGGTCCAGGCCGGACCTGTTTTGCCGCGCCCGCTGGGTCGAGGTAAATAATTCAACATCCAGAGCCGGATGACTCTCTTGAACACGGGCGAGTACCGGAACAGCGATATGACCACTGAATGCTTCCGGTGCTCCAATACGGACGGTTCCACTGACAGCGGCTGCTGCATCTTCCGAGATAAGTTTGGCAAGCGATTGTTCGATCTCTTCAGCAATCTCGACCACATGTCGACCCTGGGTGGTGATTTCCCAGCCTGACTGCGAACGTAAGAGCAGTCTTTGACCGGTGATTTTCTCCAGCGTATTAATTCGACGAGAAACGGTGGCATGATTGATGCCCAGTGAATCGGCCGCTGCAGTGAAACGACCGAGCCTAGCGACCGACAGAAAAGTCATCAATGATGGCAGATTGCTATGCAGTTCTTCCCAGTCCATGTCTGAAAGTGTACTTGACCACACGGTCAGTCACCTCTGGGCGATCAGATGAGGTCTGGGGCGATCATAATAACTCCACGCCCCATGACTTGCCGCGCGTCTAGGGCCTCGTACGCTGCTTGAGTTTCACTAAAATCAAACCGATCGGTGATGAGTTTCTTCAGGTCCACCTTGCCTTGAGTGACCAACTCAATGACCTCTGGCATCGCGGTGGATACCGTGGCACCGTAAGAGCCCAGAATCTGGATCTTACGCCGCACCACGTGTGCAATGGGGGTGTCGAGGATGTGGTCCGGAGGTGCGATACCGGTCAGTACCACTCGTCCACCATCGTCAGCCAACGAGACCGCCTGCTTAACTGTTGCCTGAGTTCCCAGCGCTTCAAAGACCACATCGACCCCATGACCGAGAGCCGAAGTGATCTCCTCGTAGGGATCGGCGTGGCTAGCGTTAATAACATCAGTGGCCCCGAGGTCTCTAGCCAGCGCAAGTTTTGCATCATCCAAATCGATGACAAAAATTCTGGAAGCACCTGCAGCGGCGGCCAGGTGGGTGATGGATAGGCCTATTCCCCCGGCTGCTACAACTGCTACGGTCTCGCCGGGTTGGACTTTTCCAGTTTGGAAAACGGAACCGTAAGCGGTAAATATGCTGCAACCTAAAATAGCCGCATCATGCAGATCCAGATCATCAGGAAGCGGGAAAACTGCTGCGGCTGGTATCACCGTCTGAGTTGAGTGACCACTCATCGAATACATGGCCACGGGGGTACCGTCTTGACGGTGCATCCGGGTTGTCCCATCGAGAAGCTGGCCATTGATGCGGTTATTTTCAAAGAACACCTCACAAATCTCTTCCAACCCAGACGTACAGTGCCGGCACGAACCGCAAGGCATGATGAAAGAAGCGACAACCCGGTCGCCCGGTTTCACATGCTCCACTCCTGGGCCAACCTCCACCACAACGCCTGAAACCTCGTGTCCGAGGACGGCAGGACGTGGAAAGTTCACCTCTTCTTTAATGACATGTAAGTCAGTGTGGCAGACGCCGCAGGAAGCAATCCCAACCAGCACCTCACCATCTCGCGGTGCTTGCAATATTAGTGATTCCAGTGTCATGTCTGCTCTAGTTGAGCAGAGCACCTGCGAAGAGATTTCTACCATGGGTTCCGTCTTTCTGCTGATTGGGCCACCAACGTCGTATCGACAGTACCGATTGTTGCGCACAGTTTCGCCGATAACAAGACCAGATCTAGTCAAAAACTCTCACATTACCCATACCAGCAAGCAACAAAGCTGGCATATCAACAACGTAACTTATATGCACAACAACTTTGCATATTTTGAAGTCGCACCATACGATGCAACTCTCTAGGATTGCGTGAAGTGCATCACTATTCACGTGAAAGTCGGGGCAAACATGGCAATTGGTCTAATCGGTATATTTATCTCGTTGGCCCTTTTGATAACGCTGGCGTATCGAGGTGTATCCGTCATTATCGCCGCGCCCATCTCAGCGTTAGTGGCGATGATTACCTCGGGCATGCCACTTTTAGCTACCTACACAGATATTTTCATGCCAGCTATGGCTGGTTTCGTGGGCAGTTTCTTCCCGATATTCCTCACCGGGGCTATCTTTGGTGCTCTCATGTTGTTTTCGGGCTATGCCACGGATTTGGCAAATACCATTACTCGTTGGCTCGGCCCGCAACGCGCCATTTTCGCTACTGTCCTTACCGCAGCGCTCATGACTTATGGCGGTATCTCGGTTTTCGTCGCCGTCTTCGTGATGTTCCCTCTCGCTCGAGAACTCTTTAGAGTGGCCGATATTCCTCGGCGTCTGATTCCAGCGACGATTGCCCATGGCATTCTCACGTTTACTATGACGGCAATCCCGGGAACCCCTCAGGTACAAAACATCATTCCGGGAAACTTCTTTCAAACCAGTACCTTCGCTGCTCCGACTCTAGGAATTGTTGGTGGCACGATCATCTTTATCCTGGGCATGATATGGCTGGAGTATCGCAAGAGGCAGCTGCTAAAGAAGGGCGAAAGTTTCAGCGACACCACAATACTCGAGACCAAATATGGCAAAAATGCTGATCTCGGATTGTCATCCGGCGGCAGTCCTGAAAACAGTGGCGGCGGGGATAGCCAAACGAGCACTCAGAGTACAGTGCAGACCAAAACTCGAGTTGCGAGTTCAAACATCGATTACGGAGACGACGATTTACCGGTTCCCCCTGCCAGTACCCAAGAGCCGTTGCAGCCCAGCAACCATCTCTTCCCCTTCATTCCCTTGGTGCTCGTGTTCCTCGTAAACTTCGGCGCTAGCCAAGTATTTCTGCCCAGCCTCGACTGGTCCGTACTTGACAATGAAGCATTCGGAGGCATTACTCTCGGGGATCGTGCCGCAACGTGGTCCGTCATTCTGGCCCTACTCGCTGCCATCCTCTCGATTGTCCTCCTCAATATCCGAGATGTGAAACGACTCTGGCAAGCCTTTATTGACGGCACCAGAAATTCGTTGCAGCCGATCTTTAACACCGCTTCAGAAGTTGGGTACGGTGCTGTGATCGCGGCAGTGGCAGCCTTTGCTATTATCCGCGATGGGATCTTCGGCATCTCGACGAACGCACTGGTGACATCAGCCGTGTCTACTTCAGTAATTTCTGGGGTCACAGGTTCAGCCTCAGGTGGGATGACCATCGCGCTGAATGCTTTTGGGGATGATTTGCGAAGCATGGCGGTAGAGCAAGGCATCTCCATGGAAGTCATGCACCGCATCACCTCAATGGCTTCAGGCGGCCTCGACTCTATGCCCCACAATGGTGCCGTCATTACCCTCTTGATGGTTTGCGGATTATCGCACCGTGAATCATACAAAGACGTCTTTATGATCACCCTGGTAATCCCAGCCTTGGTGACCGCCGTTCTGATCGCCGCCATTTTGCTGGTGAGCTAACAGTTTTCAACAACTGGCAACAGTACTCTAGTCGCATTATGAGGAGCACCTATGACACGATACGCATTCATCGGCCTCGGGAGGATGGGGCTACCTATGGCCCAGAATCTGTTGAAGGCCGGTCATTCCGTCACAGTGTTTGATCTCGACCCCGACTCGGTACAGCAAGCATCAGAACTCGGTGCGACAGCCGTGGACTCAGTGAGCGCTGTAGTGGCAGAGACCGATGCGGTGATTTCCATGCTGCCCACCGGTGACAGTGTGCGCTCCGTGTACGCCCAGTTGTGGGATCATGTGAGTCCCGAGTCCTTTCTCATCGACTCTTCAACTGTCGACATCGAGACTTCCCAGTGGTGCCACGATCAGGCTCGTAAGCGGGGCTTGCGGTTCGTTGACGCTCCCGTATCCGGCGGGGTCTCTGGCGCCGAACAAGCCACTCTCGCCTTTATGGTGGGCGGTCAGCCGGATCATATCGAGGAGTCGAGAACCTATCTCAGCTCCATGGCAGGAAGGATATTCGCTGCTGGTGGGCCAACAGCTGGCACTGCCGCCAAGATCGTGAATAACTTGATGTTGCACATCAATCTGCTCGCCAATGCTGAAGGCTCTCAACTAGCCGCCCAGCTGGGCTTAGACCCCAAGGTCTTTCACGATATAGTTTCAGCTTCTTCCGGACGTAGCTGGGCTCAGCAAGTGTGGTATCCCGTCCCCGATATCCTCGAAACCTCCGCTGCTGACCACAACTTCGACGCCACATTCGCCGTGGATCTATCGGCCAAGGATCTGGGCCTAGCTTTAGACGCTGCTGCACCCCATCAGCTCAACCTGCCCGCTGCCTCGCTGGTGCACTCCCAAATGCGTGAGCTGCAAGCTGAGGGGCTCGGCCATAAGGACTGTACGTTAGTCACCAAATACGTCAATCCTGGTGGCGCCCTTCAGGGATACGACCCGACACAATAATCTTCAGTTTAAGAGGAGCTCAACAAGGACGCACGCGCGATATGGGCCCTACCTTCGGGAGGGGTGGGAAAATACAATGGAGCCCAAGCGTTACGCTTGGGCTCCATTGTATAAAGGTGCTTTAGATCAGAAGGGCTTAGAGGCTTTCCATGATCTTGCGCATCTTGTCAGCGGCTTCGGTTGGGGTC
>CALBOC010000262.1 GCA_937896705.1 uncultured Micrococcaceae bacterium
ACAGCGTCAGCGACAGTCCTTGGTCGACGTGCTGGGTTGCAGCCGCGTAGGTGTCGATAATCTTCTTGTAGCCAATTTCGTAGGCATCTTCGAAGTATTCGAGGTTGTCGTTGGTGAGGTACGGAGCCGGGTAGTACACGCGACCCAGTCGGCCTTCCTTACGGATCTCGATCTTCGAGGCGACCGGGTGAATCGAGGAGGTCGAGTTGTTGATGTAGGAGATCGAACCGGTGGGTGGTACCGCCTGTAGGTTCTGGTTGTAGATCCCGTGCTCCATGACGGAGGTTTTGAGTTCTTGCCAGTCCTGCTGGGTAGGAATATGGACGTCTGCCTCAGCAAAGAGCTGCGCTACTTTGTCGGTGGCTGGTTTCCATTCCTGATCGGTGTATTTATCGAAGAATTCCCCAGATGCATACTTGGAGTCCTCGAATCCGCCGAAGGTTTCGTCCCGTTCGATGGCGATCTTATTGGAGGCTCGCAGTGCGTGATACACCACGGTGTAGAAGTACATGTTGGTGAAGTCAATGCCTTCTTCTGAGCCGTAGTGGACCTGTTCGCGTGCCAGGTAGCCGTGCAGGTTCATCTGTCCCAGACCAATGGCGTGGGATTCGGAGTTGCCCTTCGCAATAGACGGTACCGAGGAGATATCTGACAGATCAGATACGGCGGTCAGAGCACGCACCGCTGTCTCAATGGAGCCGCCGAAGTCTTCGGAGTCCATGGTCTTGGCGATGTTCATCGAGCCCAAGTTGCAGGAGATATCTTTGCCGATGTGATCATAAGACAGGTCTGCGTTATAGGTTGATGGGTCGGAGACCTGCAGGATCTCTGAGCAAAGGTTCGACATCGAGATGCGACCCTTGATCGGGTTGGCTGCATTCACGTGGTCTTCAAAGACCATGTACGGGTAGCCAGATTCGAACTGGAGTTCTGCCACGGTCTGGAAGAAATCACGCGGTTTGATCTTGGTCTTTTTGATCCGTGCGTCATCGACCATCTCGTAGTACTTCTCACTGACCGAGATTTCGCTAAATGGCGCCCCATAGACTCGTTCAACGTCATATGGGCTGAACAAGTACATTGGTTCGTTCTTTTTAGCCAGTTCAAAGGTGATGTCGGGGACGACCACACCCAACGAGAGCGTTTTAATACGGATCTTCTCGTCGGCGTTTTCCCGCTTGGTGTCCAAGAAGGTCATGATGTCTGGGTGGTGTGCGTTCAGGTAGACCGCACCGGCCCCTTGACGTGCACCAAGCTGATTGGCGTACGAGAATGAATCTTCCAGGAGCTTCATGACCGGGACGACACCAGAGGATTGGTTTTCAATCTTCTTAATGGGGGCGCCTTGTTCGCGCAGGTTCGTCAGGTTCAGCGCGACACCGCCACCGCGCTTGGACAACTGCAGTGAAGAGTTAATGCCACGTGCAATGGATTCCATATTGTCTTCAACACGCAGCAGGAAACAGGACACGAGTTCGCCGCGCTGTTTTTTCCCGGCGTTGAGGAATGTTGGAGTCGCCGGTTGGAAACGTCCCAGGATGATTTCATCCACGAGTCGTTTGGCCATCTCCTGGTCACCACGGGCCAGGTACAGAGCGTTCATCACAACGCGGTCTTCGTAGCGTTCTAGGTAGCGTTCGCCGTCAAAAGTTTTCAGTGCGTAGGAGGTGTAGAACTTGAAAGCGCCCAAGAACGACGGGAACCGGAACTTGTGAGCATAAGCCTGATCGTAGAGATCAAAGACGAACTGCTCTGGGTACTGTTCGAAGGTAGCCGGTTCGTAGTAGTCGTTTTCGATCAGGTATTCAATCTGTTCGCGACGACTATGGAAGAACACGGTGTTCTTGTTGACGTGTTGCAGGAAATACTGCCGAGCAGCGGCGTGATCAGCTTCGAACTGGATTTCACCGTCTGGACCATACAGGTTCAAAACAGCGTTCAGTTCGTGGTATCCGAGGTCTTTCCAGGCCTCCGGAAGCTTCTTAGCCGACTGAATGAGTTGTTCTTCTTCAGTTAATGTTGTTGCCAAAATGCATCCAATCCTTCACGAACCTTGGTCACATCCGTTGGGGTGCCCATCAGTTCAAATCTGTACATAACCGGGACGTTTGTCTTTGCCGAGATAATGTCACCGGCAAGACAGTAAGCGTCATAAAAGTTGGTGTTACCCGCGGCAATGACGCCTCGGATGAGTTCTCTGTTGTTCTTTACGTTCAGGAATTTAATGACCTGTTTCGGGACGACCCCAGGACCCTTGCCTGCACCATAGGTCGGTAACATCAAAACGAACGGTTCTACTGCATAAAGTGTGGGTTCTCGGGTGATCACTGGCAGACGTGCCAGGTACCCATCTTCGAAACCTAACTTTTCTGCAAATCGATGTGTGTAACCAGATACCGAGGAAAAATAGATCAGTTTCGCACTGGTTTCCACCATGTCTTGTGACTCTGGTGATTTAACGAAGGATCTATCTTGAACCTGGGTAGTCATTTTACCCCTGCCTTCAAAAAATTATGTGAAATATCAGCCTATGCAACAGTCGAGGCGGAAGAGCTGGTTTCTTCCAAGCTCGCGATTTTGTCGGGGCGGAAACCTGACCAGTGATCGGAGCCAGCCATAACCACGGGGGCCTGCATATAGCCCAAAGCCCGAACACGCTCAAGAGCATCCATGTCCTGGGACATGTCGATCACTTTGTATTCGATACCTTTTTTATCCAGGGCACGTACGGTGGCGTTGCACTGAACACACGCTGGCTTGCTGTAAACGGTCACGGTCATGATCTGTCTCCCCTTTAAACGATGCGTCGTCTGATCCCTCACCGCGGAACTAAATATGAAGTTCGCGCGGTCATTCTGGTGAATTCTTGGTGAAGCCTTCGGGGCCTCATCCACATCATTAATACTACATCTTGGGATTGCAATGACAAGATGGAACTAGATGTTGTGATTGCATCGTTGCATTTCCTACACAGGGTTCTCCACAGCCTGGCCGTATATCGTAGCGTTGATACTTCCGCGCGATGGTGCGGGTGTAGTCCTGAAGCCCAAAAGTTCTCCACATCCCCACAGCGGTGAAAACTTCATCTAATCCACAGAAAAAGAATTTTTTGCCTCGGCGTGTTGTGTCGAAAAGACACCAGCGATTGTGTTGAACGACAATGATGACCCCAACACATTGTGGTCGCGAGCACTCCGCAGCGCAGCCACCTTACCGTATGAGCGCTCTGCGGGGTAGGGTTCACAGCAGTCCTCGGGACCCCGGCGAGACCCAACTAGGATCCCATCGAAGTCCATGGAACAATAGTGTGTTGTGGAAGCTGAGAATTTGACCCAAGAAGCATCATTTCGCCCCGGTATTGGTTTCGACTCCGAAAAATACATCCAACTGCAGTCTCAATTTATTTCTCAGCGACGCCAGAAGATCGGCAATAAGCTCTATCTAGAAATGGGCGGCAAACTCTTCGATGATTTGCACGCCTCTCGCGTTTTGCCCGGTTTCACACCGAATAATAAGATCTCTATGCTCCACGAGCTCAAAGATGAGCTAGAGATCATGATGGTGCTCAACGCCAAAGACCTCGAATACGAAAAAGTCCGGGCCGACCTTGGGATCACCTATCAGGATGAGGCTCTTCGATTGATCGATATTTTTCGCGATCAGGGCTTCATGGTTGAACACGTGGTTATTACCCAGCTGTCGGCAGACTATTCCAATGCCTTTGCGTTTAGTGACCGCATGCAGCGCGCTGGATTAACAGTGAGCCACCACTACCCCACCGCGGGCTATCCCACCGACACAGAACGCATCATTTCTCCAGAGGGCTTTGGCCAAAATGAACACGCCAAAACGACTCGCTCGCTCGTGGTGGTGACCGGTCCCGGACCTGGTTCGGGCAAATTATCGACCTGCTTATCGCAGATCTATCACGACTATCAACACGATATTCGGTCCGGTTACGCCAAATTTGAGACCTTTCCGATCTGGAATCTTCCGCTCCAGCATCCGGTCAATCAAGCCTATGAGGCTGCCACGGCCGATTTAGATGACAACAACATCATCGACCCGTACCACTTAGCCGCCTATCAACAACAGGCTGTCAGCTACAACCGGGACGTCGAAGTCTTTCCACTGCTCAAGGCCATGTTGGAAAAACTTTATGGTAAATCCCCGTATCAATCTCCCACCGATATGGGCGTCAATATGGTGGGCAACTGTATTAGCAACGATTCGGTGTGTGCCGAGGCAGCCGAGCAAGAGATCATTCGGCGCTGGTATAAAGCCCGGGTGGAAGAACGGCGTATGGACACCACAGATGATTCAGTGTCATCGCGGATCGAAGTCATCATGAAGCGCATCGGGATCTCCAAAGAAGATCGCCCGGTGGTTGCACCGGCCACCGCGGTAGCAGAACGCACTGGACAGCCAGCCAGTGCGGTCCAGTTATCTGACGGGACCATTCTGACGGGCAAGACGTCTGATTTATTAGGTTGTTCTGCTGCGATGCTGCTCAATGCGTTGAAGCATATGGCTGGCATCGACGAGGATGTCCACCTGCTGAGTCCTCAAGCTATCGAGCCGATCCAGACACTAAAAATTGATCATCTTGGCTCCATCAATCCGCGACTCCACACCGATGAGGTGCTCATTGCGCTCTCGGTTTCTGCCGCTGATTCTGAATATGCTCGCCAAGCCATCTCCAAGCTGCAACATTTACGGGGCTGTGATGTTCACACCACCACCATCCTAGGTTCAGTCGATGAATCGATGTTCCGGCAGTTGGGGATGCTGGTGACCGCTGACCCCGTATACTGGCGCAAATCCTTATATCATCGCAGCTAGCCGGTTGGGGGAAACTCATCCATGATTCATGCCATGGGGCGTTTATGGCGCATTATCAAACCGATTCGCCCTCGGTTATTTCTCGGGTTAGTCGTCACCATTGGAGCCTCGGTCGTGGGGTTGATGATCCCACAGGTCCTTGAGGTTTTAGTCAATAACCTCAACACCTCACCCACGGCAGCAACGGTGTGGATCGCCGGCGGAGTGATTATCGCGTTGGGGCTTGTCGAAGCGGTCCTGTTGTGGCTGCGCCGGATTTTTGCCGTGGGCCCCTCGACCGAGATTGAACGCAAGATGCGAGTCCGGTTCTATGTTCGGATCTTGGATATGCCAGTGGCGTTTCATAACGACTGGGGTTCGGGTCAGTTACTGTCTCGCTCCCAACAGGATGTGACGCAAATTCGACGGTGGATTGCGTTTGGCATGATCATGATGGTCTCCTCTGCGGCCACCATCGTGGTGGGGCTATATATGATGTCACGATCATCAACGCTGCTGGCCTTAATCTTTATGATCATCGTCATCCCGATTGTGATCC
The DNA here is from genome assembly GCA_937896705.1 of uncultured Micrococcaceae bacterium. Lineage (GTDB taxonomy): Bacteria > Actinomycetota > Actinomycetes > Actinomycetales > Micrococcaceae > Yaniella. The sequence goes on from CALBOC010000262.1 coordinate 5,381, forward strand.
TGACCTATCGCTTCCAACGCGAATTCTCGGTGTTTACCCGCCGGTCGCAGGACCTCAACGGGGAAATCTCCACCACGGTCGAACAATCGGTCCAGGGTATCCGGGTACTGAAAGCATTTGGTCGCAGCAAGCAGGCCCTCAAAAACTTTGAAACCGATGCGCTGTCGCTTAGAAATAACGAAATCCGCAAAGCCACCACGCTGGCACGGTTTGATATGTTCATGCTGGCCCTGCCCGAATCGATGCTGGGGCTGTGTCTGTTACTCGGGCTGCTCCAGGTCAACGCCGGTGCGATGAACGTCGGTCAGTTGGCCAGCTTCTTTGCGACCGCCACCCTGGTGGTCGGACCGACCAGAATGCTAGGCATGCTCTTTGGTCAAGCCGTCCAAACCACCACCGCGCTGGAACGCTATTTTGAGGTGATGGACACTGACAACACCATCGTCTCCCCCACCGACCCGGCACCCGTGGATTTTGCCAACGCCACCGGAGAATTGGTCCTGGAAGATGTACGCTTTCGGTTCCATGACGCCCCCGATGACGCTCAAGACATGTTCCAAGGGGTCAATCTCCACATCCGGCCGGGTGAAACCATGGCCCTGGTTGGGGTCACCGGCAATGGCAAGTCCACCTTGCTGCAACTGATTCCCCGGATCTTTGATATCACCGGTGGCCAGATCACCATTGATGGCGTGTCCGTACACGACATGGCCCTGGATGATTTACGCCGCCTAACGGCATTTGCGTTTGAAGACACTACCCTGTTTTCATTCTCGGTGCGCGAGAACGTGTTGCTAGGTGTCGATCCCGAACTCCCCGAACCCGTCCGCGAAGACATCGCCTGGGAAGCCCTCTATGCAGCCGATGCTGGATTTGTGGCTGACCTTGCGCATGGCATCGACACCCATATTGGCGAACAGGGCTTCTCGCTCTCGGGCGGCCAACGACAACGGATCGCCCTGGCCCGGGCCATCGCAGCACGGCCTGCCCTGCTCCTACTAGATGACCCATTATCGGCACTTGATACCAAAACCGAAGAACGCGTGATCGCCCAACTGCGGGAAGTCCTAAACAACACCACCACCTTGATCATCGCCCACCGGTCCTCCACGGTCGCCCTAGCCGATCGTGTGGCGCTACTGGACGACGGTGTAATCACCGCCGTCGGGACACACCAAGAACTGTTGCGCAGCTCAGCGCGCTACCGACACCTGATGGCAAGCCCTAAAGAAGATCTCTGGGAGGTGTACCCATGAGTGGTCCAGGACGCGCTCGCGGTGCCGGCTCGGCAGATTATCAACGCATGACCAAAGACGAACGTCGGGCATCACTGCGATTACTCGGCACGCTGTTAAGACCGTATACCTGGCAACTGGTCGGGCTGTCGATCGTGGTGATTATCGCCCAGGTGGCGTCCGTTGCCGGGCCGGCAATTATTGCCTGGGGTATCGACAACGGACTCCCAGCGCTGCTAGAAGGCAATGCGAACCCGGCGATTGCAGCCTCCGTGGCCCACATCGTAGCTGCCGTAGTGGCCGGTGGGCTGATGTATGTGTTCATCCGGTGGAATATGACCATCGGTCAGACCATGCTTTATGGCTTACGGCGCCGGCTGTTCTTACATAGTCAGCGATTGGATATGAAGTTCCACGAAACCTACGCTTCGGGGCGTACGGTGGCACGCCAAACTTCTGACATGGACGCGCTCGCCCAGCTGTTGAACTCCGGGCTCGACATCATGGTCGGCTCGGTGTTGCAGATGGTCTTCACCATGGTGCTGATCGTGACCATGGATGTTCCCTCCGGGGTGGTCATGGCCGGGTTACTGGTCCCCGCGACCATGCTGACGGTTTGGTTTCAGAAACGCTCGTCGGTGACATACCGCCAGATTCAGACAAACTCGGCACGGTTGATTTCACATTTCGTAGAAACCGTCAGCGGTATCCGCGCCGTCAAGGCGTATCGTCGTCAAAAGGCCAACGGCAAACGTTATGAGCAATTGGCCGAAGATCACCGCCAATCTGCGCTGCGGTCAATTCATCTCTTCGGTATCTACCAGCCCACTTTGCGCTGGTTGTCTTCGATCACCATCGCCGCGGTGTTGATGGTGGGTGGCTTCCGTGTCTTGGGTGGCGAACTCCAGGTTGGGGTACTGGTCGCACTGGTGTTATATGCTCGACGCTTCTTCCAGCCCATCGATGAGATCGCGAACTTTTATAATACGTTCCAGTCTGCGGTGGCTGCCCTGGAGAAAATTTCCGGGCTATTAGCCGAAAAACCCTCCGTGACCGACCCGCAGGAGCCGGTCGAATTGACAGATGCCCGCGGTGAGATCGTCTTCGACAATGTCTCGTTTCGGTACCAAGAGGAGTTACCGTTGGCCCTGCGGCCGACCTCGCTGCATGTGCCGGCGGGTCAAACCGTGGCCATTGTGGGATCGACCGGTGCGGGCAAGTCCACCATCGCGAAACTCATGGCACGATTTTATGATGTCACCGACGGATCCATCAGGTTAGACGGGGTAAACCTCAAAGATATGGATCTGGATACCCTGACCCAACACATCGTGATGGTCACGCAGGAGTCGTATTTGTTCTCTGGATCGGTGGCCAACAATATTGCCATCGGCAATCCCGAAGCCAGCCGCGAAGAGATTCGGGCCGCGGCCGAGATCATCGGAGCCGATAGCTTCATTGACCAGCTCCCCGAGGGCTTCGATACCGATGTGCGGGCCAAAGGTGGCCGGATGTCGGCTGGGCAACGTCAGATGGTGTCCTTTGCGCGCGCCTTCTTGGCCGATCCGACCGTACTGATTCTGGATGAGGCGACCTCGTCGTTAGATGCGCCCACCGAAGCGGTCCTCCAAGAGGGTTTGAAACGACTTTTAGGGACCCGCACGTCGTTTATTATCGCCCACCGGCTGTCAACGGTGATGATTGCCGATCGGGTCTTGGTGGTTGAAGGGGGCCAGATTATCGAGGATGGCTCGCCCGAGGAACTCATCAATAGCGAGGGTCAGTTTTCGCAGTTACACCAGGCGTGGCAAGACTCGTTACGCCACAGTGAGCTTCCAACGCCCAAACAGGATGAGGATCAAGATGCCAGGTAAAGCTAAGGCCGCCCTATTCGGGGCGCTCATCGGAGCTGTGATTGCGGTGGTGATCGAAGCGATGGCCGTGGCGTTCAATAACGAAGCCTTTTTCGGAAGTGACCAGTCCTGGCTAATTCTCGTGATCGCCGTCGCGGTCGTGGCATGGAGCCAGCTCCGAGCCTATGACCAGAAAACGGGCCTCTATGCCGAACGAGACGACGCCGATGATCCAACCTGAACGGTTCTAGCCGAACTGGATGTCGCCCAGAGCACGCTGTGGCAGGTCGTTGATGGTGCCAAACCGATGAGCGGTCATGGTAACGGATTGTTCACGAATGAACGGCAGCATCTCTAACCTGCCGGCCGAGGTTACCGGTTGTTGATAGACCGCGATTTCTGGCCGATGTGCGATCACTTGAATTGTTTCGGCAGCTTCTACCGCCCCGATCAGTCGGATCCGACCGGAGCCATCTACAGGGTCCTCCTCGGCTAACTTGGTTGCTCGCCGGAACCAGGCGGCTGAGTCCTCGAAGACCACCGACATATGCGTATCGGAGAACACCTGGGCTATCTCCGGGGAAACTTCCGGCGGCAGTGAAACGATATTTTCCGGTAGCACCCCGGTGCCTTGGCCCGTGGTGGTCGCTCGTTGGACTCGCACACCGGCGGCGACCACGCGCAAGAGTTTTGTCAGGCCGGTGCCGGAGGTGTCACTGAGTCGAATATGGACCGGAACCGGCCGATACCGCAGCGCATTGATTTCCACTTTGAGATGTGAAACATCTCGCTGGCCGGTATAGGTTTGTACCACGTGTGCATCGTGGGATACCGCACGAACAAACCACTGAGTGTGCTCATCGGTGACATAAGCTGACAGCTGCTCAGCTAGGCGGTGGGCCTCATCGTCGGCCGCTTCGGGAAGGGTGGCCGGGGCATCGGTCCAATCGGTCAGGCCTAGTAGGTAGTTTGGCCCCCCGACTTTCGAGCCGGGTCCGATAGCCGAACGCTTCCAGCCACCAAAGGGTTGGCGTCGCACGATCGCCCCGGTGATCCCGCGGTTGATGTAGAGGTTGCCGGCCGCGACGTGTTCGGACCAGGTCGCGATCT
>CALBOC010000263.1 GCA_937896705.1 uncultured Micrococcaceae bacterium
GATAGCGATGCAGCGGTGAAATCATCATGGGCAATCCCTCATCAAGTCGCGTCCACCAAGTGGTTTAATAGCCGGCCTGTACATCGACCAGACCTTCCAATGTATCAGGAGATTTCCCGTCCGCCAGGCTGTTGAGATTGCGGACAATGCGCTCGTCAAGCAGGGGAATGACCATCTCGGGAGTGTCTGCGGTGTGGGGAGTGATGATGCAGTTCGGTTCGGCCCATAATGGGTGACCATCGGGCAGTGGTTCGGGGTCGGTGACATCTAACCCGACACCGCGGAGTTTATGATCGGCCAGAGCTGCGACCAGGTCATCGGTATCTATGAGACTGCCCCGGGCGATATTGACTAACACCGCCTGGTCGTCCATGAGCTCGAATTGTGTGGCCGTGAACATCCGTTCCGTTTCGGGGGTGGCTGCTGCGGCGAGCACGACCACGTCAGCCACGGGCAGCACGTTGTCGAGCTGATCTGCGGTCACGGTCCGGTCGGCACCGGGTACCGGCTCAGTGCTGCGCCGGACCACAGTGATGTTGGTGTCCCACGTCGAGAACAGCCGAACGAGTTCTTGTCCGATGCCCCCGCCGCCGACAATCACGACGTTGGCCCCGTTGAGCGTGGTGCCATAGCTGCTACCCCAGGTCGTGGCCCGGATGCGATCGGGCAAGTGCCGTAGCAGCGCCAGGGTCAGGGCCAGCGCGTGCTCGGCGACCGGTGGCGCGTAGGAGCCTTTGGCCGAGGTGAAGGTCACGTTAGGGTACTTTTGGGCGACCGGCAAGAAGGTCTCTACGCCCGCAAACGGTAACTGTACCCAGGTGATCTGCGGATTATTCGCCAGCGTCTCTTCGATCACCGCAGAGTCAATCATCCTGACCACCACGATCGCGGTGGCTGCCCCATCATCGGGGTCGACGATCGAAAAGCCTAACGACTCTGCGGTCGCCACGGTCTGTTCATGGGCGGCCTCATAGGGGGTGCCATCCCGGTCGGACTGGACAGGCAAAATCACGATGCGTTGAGTCATAATCCTATGGTCACACGGAAAGTGGTCAAAGGATAGCAGTGCGACGTGCCGAACGTGTCACACGATTCGCGCCTAATTAGTCGACGGTTTCGGCGTTGAGGTGCTCGGCCGATAACCGCAGGTAGGTCTCGGCGTTTTGCTTCAGGCCGGCGACCTGTTCGGCGCTGAGTTCACGGCGAATCTTAGCCGGGACGCCGGCAACCAGCGAGTGCGGGGGAATCTCCATGCCTTCAGGCACCATCGAGTTGGCAGCCACCAGCGATCCGGCACCGACCTTGGCTCCGTTGAGGACCGTAGCGTTCATGCCGATCAGCGCGCCATCGCCCACGGTAGCTCCGTGGACGATCGCGGCGTGACCTACCGACACATCTTCACCGATGGTGCAGGGGAAGCCCGCATCGGCGTGTAGTACGACGTTGTCTTGTAGATTCGACCGTGCTCCGACGCTGATCGGGGCAGAATCTCCGCGTGCCGACACACCGTAAAACGCCGAGGACTGATCTTTCATCGTGACATCGCCGGTGATCGCGGCGGTTTCGGCGAGGAACACGGACTCGTGAATATCGGGCGTTTTACCCAAGACTTTTTTGATAATGGCCATACGGTCACCCTAAAACCAGTCGTAGTGGCTGTCACTAGTTGCGCACCCGCGCGCTTATTCGAAGATCACGGTCCGATCGCCATCCATGAGCACCCGGTGTTCGGTGTGCCATTGGACAGCCTGGGCCAGGGTGGCGCCTTCAACGGCCCGACCACGTTGGACGAAGTCTTGGGCGGTCAGGGCGTGGTTGACGCGCTGGACCCGCTGCTCGATGATCGGGCCCTCATCCAGATCTGCGGTGACGTAGTGGGCCGTGGCGCCGATGAGTTTCACGCCGCGATCATGAGCCTGGTGGTAGGGGCGGGCCCCTTTGAATGACGGCAAGAAGGAGTGATGAATATTGATGGCCTTGCCATCGAGTTTTCGAGTCAGATCATCCGACAGAATCTGCATGTATCGAGCCAACACGACCAGTTCGATATCGTATTGCTCAACCAACTCCATGAGACGGGCTTCGGCCTCGGCTCTGTTGGTCGTGCCGTCGGGTTTCTTGGTAATCGGAATGTGCACGAACGGGACGTCGTAGAAATAGGCCATCGGTTGGAGGTTCAGATGGTTGGACACGATGACAGGCACTTCGACCGAGAGCGTCCCGGCGTGCTGCTGAAAGAGTAGCTCATTCATGGTGCGACCATCTTTGGAGACCATAATCAGCGTGCGGGTTTTGGCGTTGGCGTCGTAGACGTTAGCGTCCATGTCGAATTCTTCGACCACATCGGCAATGGCCTCTTGGGTGTCTGTCACGGTCGCGTCGGTGGTGAATTGGACGCGCATGAAAAAGGTGCCGGTGTTGGGAGAGTCAAACTGTTGGGATTCGGAAATGTTGGCGCCGACCTTAAGCAACGCCCCGGTCAAGGCGTGCACGATGCCGGGTTGGTTCGGGCAGGACAGTTTAACGATGAGACTATTAGTGCCGGTGGTCATAGGCGGAACATTCCTTACTCGACGGGTTGATCTGTGGCTATATTAGCGCTAAACCGATCTGGGCACACTATAGATGGGTGTTGAACCAATACCCGTTCCGAAGCGGATGTTCGCGGTTTGCACTGCGGTGGAGAACGCCGCAGGCCCCGAACCATGTGGTTCGGGGCCTGCGGGTCAGTGTGAACTATACGGTGTGCGACTGGTTAAGCGCCGCGCACCCGGTCTTCAATACGCTGACCAATGGTTGCGTCAACATTCTTCCAGTAGTTGATCGCATTGGACAGGACTGGCTCGACGACATCGCCGAGAGCACCCGAGACGGTATCGACGAAGTCGTCGCGTTCTTGTTGGGTGAAGACTTCATTGACCAAGATGTTGGCTTGACGGAAATCGTCATCATCTTTGCGCAGGGTGTAGGCCTGGCGGACCAGGTCGCCGTCGTTTTCCCAGGAGGTGTCGATGGTACCTTCCTCATCCGACCAGGAATCCCCAAACGAGTTCGGTACGTACACCGAGCGGGCACCGGTGTGTTCGTACCACATGGCACCTTCGAAGTTGTAGGTGTGGACT
>CALBOC010000264.1 GCA_937896705.1 uncultured Micrococcaceae bacterium
GTGTGGTTTGGAGCTGGGCTCCGTTGGTCGTCGTGGTGCTCGGGTCGGTTTTGACTGTGGCCTATACGGCACGCTTTATGTGGGCCGCCTTTGCCACCAAGAAAGTCCGTGCCGGAGGCGAACTGGTCAATCTTCAACCCACCCCCGCGCTGCGAGGCTTTGGCCGTTTGGGCATGATCCCAGCGGGCGTACTGTCAGCCGCGGGTGTCGTGGCCGCGCTGGTGCCCGGCTGGGTCGGAGCGCTGCCGTATGGTTACAGCCAAACCTTCCCGCTGATCGACGGAGAACACGTCGAACCCTTGGCCTTGTGGCACGGATTCAACCTGGTCCTAGGGCTATCCGTCGGTATCATTCTGGCCGGTTTGGGGCTGTTTGCGTTGCGCCGCCAGGTTTATGAGGCACAAGAAGCGGTACCCACCTGGATCGATATGTCCCGGGTCTACCGTGCTGGGATGGCACGACTCGACGATGTGGCGATCTGGATCACCGGTCGCACACAGCGCGGTGACCTCTCGTTCTACCTCTACATTATTCTCGCGGTCACGGTGATAGCGCCCCTGGCGATCATGCTGTTCCCAACCAACGCGGACACCACCACGATCTCGCTACCCAACGCGGCGTTTTTTGGCGAATGGATGCTCACCGGACACCCGGCGCATCTGCTGATTGCCGTCGTCATGATCATGGCCGCCATCGCCGCCATTCGCGCCAAGCGACGTTTCTGGGCGGTGCTGCTCGTCTCCACCACCGGTTACGGCCTGGCTGCGATCTTTGCGATCCAAGGTTCACCAGACCTGGCACTGACTCAGCTGCTCGTCGAATCGGTGCTGACCGTCGCGATGGTGCTGGGACTGCGGGTGCTACCTCCCGATATCCCCAAAGTGCACGAAAAACACGACAACCAGTGGGCTCGAGCTCTACTGGCGATCGCTTTCGGGTTCATCATGATGTGGGTCGGTGCCACCGTGATGGCCTCCCGGATCGCCGATCCGATTTCCCTGGCCATGCCGGAGCTGTCCTATAACGAAGGCGGCGGGACGAATATCGTCAACGTCACCCTGGTCGATATGCGTGCCTGGGATACCTTTGGTGAAATCACCGTGTTGGCCGCAGCGGCGACCGGTGTCGCGTCTTTGGTCTTCATCGCAGAACGGGAAAAGCGTCGCAAAACCGCCAGTGAGATAGCCACCGGTACGGTGGGTGCCTACCGCGTTGCCGAGATCCCGCTCAACGAGACCGAGGTCAAAAGCTTCGCGAACTTCTTCAAGGTCCAACGTCAGCCCTGGATTGTTGCCGGCGCGACGATGGCACCCGAACGGCGCTCCATTATCTTTGAGGTCATCACGCGCCTGATCTTCCACGCGATCATCCTGGTCTCGGTCTACCTGCTCATCGCCGGGCACAACCTGCCCGGTGGTGGCTTCGCCGGGGGACTGCTGGCGGGTATCGCCTTTGCGATCCGTTATGTGGCCGGTGGCCGGTTCGAACTGGAACAAGCCATCAAAATCCCCGCCGGGATCATCCTGGGCTCGGGATTGGCCATTGCAGCTATTGCAGGCCTGGTCCCGCTATTCTTTGGTGGCCAGGTCTTTCAGGCCTATGACGTTGAGGTGCTGTTACCGTTCTTCGGACACGTCCATTTCGCCTCGGCGATGGTCTTCGATATCGGGGTCTACCTGGTGGTCATCGGGCTGGTCATCGATGTGCTGCGCTCCCTGGGATCCGAAGTAGATCGACGCTACGAAATTGAAACCCGCGACCGCGCCGAAGCCGAACAGCGCATGGCCGCTGCGCGAGCCAGTGTGCAGGCAGGAGGACGCTATGACCATTGATGCCATCCTGTTACTGATCATGGGTGTCATGTTTGCGGCCGCGATCTACCTGTTAATGGATCGGACCCTGACGCGGATCATGTTCGGGCTGATGATGTTCACCAACGCAGCCAACCTGCTGATCATCATCATGGCCGGTCCTGCCGGTTTCCCACCGATCGTCACCGACGGCATAGCCGATGAGCAATACCTGGACCCACTGCCCCAGGCGCTGACTTTGACGTCCATTGTCATCAGTTTTGCGGTCACCGCCTTCCTGCTGGCCCTGATTTACCGTTCCTGGGTGCTGGCTCGGCGCGACGAGGTCCAGGTGGATATCGAGGACGTCCAGGTTGCCGAACAGCCCGCCTATGACGCAGAAGACGACGCCGATATCGCGTCGGAGGACTCCGAATTCCTCGAAGACCACGAGGACCCCAATATTTACTATGAACTCACAACCCCAGATGACCCCGCGGTGCCGGGCAACGACCCGAAAGATGGTGATCGCGGGTGACTGAGTTCTCTGTGGTAGACCTGGCTCCACTGTCGGTGCTGCTACCGATCCTGGGTGCGGCGATCGCCTTCACCCTGGTTCGCAAGCCCGTCAGCCAGATCGTGGTCACCCTCACCACCCTGGCGGTGACCCTGGCGCTGGAAATCTGGCTGCTTGCCGATGTGTGGGTCCACGGTGGTGCCGAATCCGTGCTGATGGGTGGCTGGGAAGCCCCGATTGGCATCTCACTGGTGGTCGACCGTTTCTCGGCACTGATGCTGGTGATTTCTTCGATCGTGGTCATGCTGGTGCTGTTGTTTTCCTCGGCCCAAGGTGTGGGAAGCGACGAATCGCCTCAGCAACCCGTCTCAATCTTCCACCCGACCTTTTTGATCCTGACCGCGGGCGTTTCCAACGCTTTCCTGGCGGGAGATCTGTTCAACCTCTACGTGGGTTTCGAAATCTTGCTGGTCGCCTCCTATGTGTTACTCACCATCGGGGGCACCGGACCCCGGGTGCGAGCCGGGGTTACCTACGTGGTCGTGTCCGTGGTGTCTTCGGTCATCTTCCTGGTCGCCATCGCGATGATTTACGGTGCGACCGGAACCGTGAACATGGCAGACCTGGCAATCAAACTGGGCGAACTCGACCCGGATCTGCAGCAGGTACTACATCTGATGCTGTTGGTCGGATTTGGTATTAAAGCCGCGGTCTTCCCGCTGTCGTTCTGGTTGCCGGACTCCTATCCGACCGCACCGGCACCCGTGACCGCCGTGTTCGCGGGGCTGCTAACCAAAGTGGGCGTCTATGCGATCATCCGGACCGAGACCCTGTTGTTCCCCGGCGATCGAGTGAACGCACTCTTATTGGTGGTCTCAGGACTGACGATGATCGTGGGCATTCTAGGCGCTCTGGTGCAGTTCGACATCAAACGTGTGTTGTCCTTTACCCTGGTATCGCACATTGGCTACATGATCTTTGGCGTTGCGGTCGCAAACCACATCGGGCTGACGGCCACCGTGTTCTACGTGGTCCACCACATCACCATCCAGACTTCACTGTTTCTGGTCACCGGGCTGATTGAGTACCGCACCGG
>CALBOC010000265.1 GCA_937896705.1 uncultured Micrococcaceae bacterium
AGCTGTTAGGTGAGGCACATTACTGCTTCCACGGGCCGCGAACGCGTCGGATCCGCCCAAATGCGATGATCATCGAGATCAGCGCCAGCCCCGCAAATACCAGCAGTGTCACGTTATAGGGCATCACGGGTAACAAGGCCGCGATGACGGTGGGGAATAGGAAACCCACGTAGGTCAAAGCATAGAAGATCCCGGTCAGCCCGGCCAGATCCTGTGCGGGGGCGATCTGTTGGACTCGGGTCAGACCTGTGACCAGCACGCTGCCATAACCCAGACCCAGCACGACTGCGGCCACCAACCCCAGGATCGGGCCTTCCTGATAGGACGCAAGGGAGGCAATCGTCAGCCCGATGACGACGGTGCCCAGTCCAATGGGCAGGCCGCGTCCATCGAGGCGACGATCCAGTTTCTGGGCGATTGGTTGAATAAACGCCCCGATGCCCAGTGTCAGCACGGCCGTGGTTGTCGCATAAATGGTGGTGTATGCACCAGTCGCATCGGCCATAATCTGCGGCAGCAACCCGTAGGCGATACCGCCGGCTCCGAACACCCAGGGGGCGGCGGTGGCGACTTTGATCAAGAAGTCGGGATGCGCCGCGCTGGGAGTGCGCAGCTGTCGCACCCAGGCGCCTCGAACACGCTGCTGCGGGGCGGTGGCGCCGACGGTCTCGGGCGCAAAGGCCGTCGGAATGATCGTCAATACTAAAAGCGTGACGGTCACGACGAAAGGGACCACGGTGGGTGCGGGCGCCCATTGGGCTAGCGTGCCGGTGGCGGCAGCGCCCACGCCGAATCCCAGCGTCATCGTTAGCGAAGGTCGTCGTGCTCCGGCCCCGGTGGTCGCAATCGGATCCCACTGGCGTGACGAGAGCTCTTTGATCCACGAAGTGCCCACCGACATGCCGATGCCCACGGCCAAACCCGCAAAGAACCGTCCGGTGAACAGCATTGCCACCGATGTGGACCCCAGCAAGATAATGAGGTTGCCCAGCGCCGAAGAGATGAGCCCGGCCAGGGTCAGGGGTTTGCGGCCATACACATTCGATAGCGCCGCGGCGACTAACAGCCCGGGGATCAGCCCGAAGACATAGGTGCCCAGCAGCATGTTGGTTTGCCACGGGATGAGGTCGGCGACCTCATCGTAGAGCGGCAGCAGGGGCGTGAAGTGGTTGCCACCCCAGGCGATGAAAAATAGTGACGGCACGGCCAGCTTCCAGGGGGTGATGTTGCGCATGGGCCATCCTTCCGAGGGCGTGGGCTACGAGTGGTCAGTTGCTGGCGACGGGGTTCGGCGGCACTTAGCCGACGAAATTTACCAATACCACGTAGGTTACCGTGCCCAAGCCGATGGAAATCAGGGTGCGTCGCCCCAACGCCAGGTGCGAGGCGATGGTCACCGCAACGGCCAGCAGGAGTTTCCATAACACCGTGTCGGCAGCTGAGGCCGTCGAGTAAAACAATACGATGGCCAATAGGCCGAGGATGCCGGCCGGCATCCACAGCGCCATAACGTTCACAAACTTTGAATCGCGCAGTTTCGACAGGATTGCAAAGGGCAGGGCGCGCAGCGTGAACGTGATGACGAACATGATGGCCAGCACCGCGATGATGTACCAGGTGGCCGGGGCGGTATCGGGACTAGTCGCCAGCAGCATCATAGAGCCCACCTTTTCGTTGTGCCGTGAAGTAGCGGATGGTCAACAGGACCATAAAGAGGATCATGCCGGCGAAAACGATTTGATCCGGGATGATCAGCAGTGCCGCAAAGAACGCAACCGTCGCGATCAG
>CALBOC010000266.1 GCA_937896705.1 uncultured Micrococcaceae bacterium
TAGGTGCAATCGTAGTGCAGGTAATTTCAATTTCCAGCCTCAAGGGCGGCGTTGGTAAAACATCTATCACCCTGGGTGTCGCATCTGCAGCGTGGGCTGCTGGCATTCCTACGTTGGTCATTGATCTCGATCCGCATGCAGACAGCACCACCGGTCTGGGTATCAAACACGATGGGGCAAGTACCGATATAGGAACGATGCTGCGCAAGCCAAAACAACACCGTCTCGCCGATCATACGGTGAGATCGGGATGGATGGAGACCGACCCGGATAGTGACTCTTCGAGAACCTTGCATGTGCTCCGAGGTTCAGCAAAGACCTCGTTGTTTGAGAAAGTCACCACTCGACGACGCGAACTTCATCGCCTTTCGACTTTATTAGACGGCGTGGAAGACTACGATTTGGTGCTGATTGATTGCCCACCGGCGCTCAATGGTGTCACTCGAATGGCTTGGGCTACCTCCACCGATGTGTTGCTGGTCGCTGAGCCAAGCCTCTTCTCCGTGGCTGGCACGGAACGGACATTTCGAGCCTTAGATCTATTTCAACGCGAATTTGCTCCCAAACTCAAAACCACCGCGGTGGTGGTCAATCGTGTCCGAGCTGCATCGACCGAACATAAATACCGGCTTTCGGAGATGCGTCGGATGTTTGGTACTCGTATGCTAGATACCCAAATTCCGGAGACTTCAAACTGGCAGCAAATCCAGGGCGCTGCTTGGCCGGTGCATGCTTGGCCCGGAGATACTGCGACAACAGCAGCGCGTACTTTTGACGAGGTTCTCACAAGTCTGCGCCAGTCGTCTTCTACGCTAGGACATGCTCGTCGCAGTTAAACGTACCTTGAATTTAGGTACGCAGTATTCTCACAGAAATGCCCGGCTATGTATACATAGCCGGGCATTTCGAGCTTTGAGTTGATACGGGAACAGTTACGAGGCGGTCTTACGCCGTGCCTGACGTCGGACCGCTAGTTCATCGTTATGGAATTCCCCTTCGGTTTGACCGTCCGCTAAACGTTCAGCGGGCAGCTCTGACAACGTGCCTTCAACTTCACGCCAAACCCGACCAACAGCGATACCGTAGACGCCTTGACCACCCTGCACCAGATCAATGACTTCGTCGGCGGAGGTACATTCGTATACTGAGGCGCCGTCAGACATCAGGGTGATTTGCGCCAGGTCCTCGACACCACGATCTCGCAGATGCTCTACTGCACTACGGATCTGCTGCAGAGAAACACCTGTGTCAAGCAGGCGTTTGACGACTTTCAATACGAGCACGTCACGGAAAGAATATAAGCGTTGAGTTCCGGAACCTTCAGCGCCTCGAAGCGTCGGGACCACCAGCCCCGTGCGAGCCCAGTAGTCGAGCTGGCGGTAGGTAATGCCTGCTGCTTTAGAGGCGGTGGGCCCGCGGTAACCACGGTCATTATCTAGCCATGGGGCATCATCGTTAAATAACACACCTTGATTGCCAGCATCCAAATTCTGGCCTTGCCCTGAATCACCTGTGTGCGACACTGGGTTTCCTCCTGCCGATCTGTTCCACGCGGGGAAGTTGGCGCAAGAACCTGTATGGGTAGTCGTGGGATATTGGACTACTTGTTCAATAATGGTCTCACATTGTGCAATGGAACGTATAGTGCTCCACGCTATTCTGACAACCCGCTGCGGTCAAAGACCAACGCCGAGAAACCGTTCGTGTCGGCACTATTTCTTTTCTTCGTCACCATTGTCATCGGTTTGATCCGGTTGGTTCTCTTCAGCCGTGTCTTGAGGCGTCTGGTCCGTCTCGTCTGCGGTCAAAAAGTCCTCGGGTCTGAGGTCTTTGAGAAATTCTCGGAACTCGTCGACACTTTCCTCGGTGATCTCTGGTTGTATTTCCGGTTGCTCAATGTTGAGCTCAGCAGCGATGTCACCTTCGGTCAGATCGATACCGGCCATCTCCAAGACATGTTCGGTGGTGTAGACCGGCACCTCAGCAAACAAAGCTGCGGCCACGGCATCAGAGGCCCGCGAATCCACCGTCTTTCCTGAAGCAAGTACGAGTTCAGCGTAGAAAACTTCGTCGTCGACTTTCGAGATCCTGACGGCCTCCAGGGCGTCGCCGGCAACCTGCAAAGCATGGACTAACAATTGGTGCGTCGTGGGCCGGGGAGTTTCGATACCTTGTTGTGCTAAACCTATAGCGGTCCCCTCTGAAGGGCCGATCCACAGTCGTAAAAGACGCTGCGACTGCTGGTCGAGAAGCAGCAGAATGGGCTGATTGCCGGGCAGGACGATGCGGATTTCAAGGACCTTCAGTACGATATCGGTCATGGAGAAGCTCCTTTTCTAGATAGCGCCGAACGAGATTCAAGCTACTCATTCATATCTGCAATTTCAGCACTGACCACTCCGGCATGCAAGCTCAAACAGGCTTGAGTGATCTCGCGAGCTGCCTCCATCGCGCTTTCTCTTGATACGCCCTCATTATTCTGTGTCAAGCCAGAAGTCGCTTGTTCAACCATTCCAAGTTCTCGGTCAACTGCGATGCGAAAAGGTCGCAAGTGCCGGGGTTCGAATCCGAATTGGGATAGTGTGACTGCAGCTCGGGCGACCTTCAAACTGTGGTCGCTATATCGTTGCGTTTCATCTGGCCAGATCAGCCGGTAGGCTTCAAGGGTTTTCATGAGCTCGTCCGAGGCTCCCGACATGCCCTGTAATTCTGCTCGAGACATCGGTCGAATGTGTCCGCTGAGTTCCTGGGCCAGTTGTTGTGAGACCGATCTGGGCTCAAGGCGCAGGCCACCGGGAAGAGAATCTGGACGCTTCCCGGCGTCTATAGCGTCAAGATAATCTTTGATGACCTTCAGCGGCAGAAACTGGTCGCGTTGAAGTGCCAGTATGAACCGAAGCCTATCGACATCAGCTTGAGTATATTTTCGATAACCCGCGGCGGTACGTGCCGGGGTGAGGAGTCCACGTTCCTCTAGAAAGCGCACCTTTGAAGCGCGCACATCGGGGAATTCGGCATTAATATGTTCTAGTACTTCACCAATACTCATTACAGCATGCCGTCGTGGCGAAGGCTCAGCTGGAACCGAACGAGGTTTTGGGGAAGCGGACAATGTGCTCAGACCTTTTCAAAACAATGGACCGGATATTAAGGAGCCACCGGCTTACGACCGGCGACTGCTCAACGTTACTAATGATTAGTTTTCTGGATGTTGGGTTCCCGCGTAGTAGGACAGCCGGAACTTGCCGATTTGTAGCTCCATTCCGGTACGCAGAATGATCGAGTCCACTCGGTCGTGGTTGATGTATGTCCCGTTGAGCGACCCGGTATCTGTCATGCGAAAGTCACTACCTTCTCTTTCAAAGACAGCATGTTGACGAGATACGGTGACGTCGTCTAAGAAGATGTCGGCATCGGGGTGTCGTCCCACGGTGACACGGTCCTGGTCTAGGAGGAAACGGGCACCACGATTTGGTCCTTCGTGAGCTACCAGAAGGGCTGAACCGACGGGCAGAGCATTTAGCGCTGATCGTTCTTCCGCTGCTAAATGCAGCTCTTGAAGCGGTTCAAGCTTAGGCAACCCAACTGTCGTAGGCTCAATATCAGAGTGATCCTCTGCATTACCAGGAACGGGGGTATCTTTTGTCATGCTTGAGCGCTCCTTGTTGTACAAACTGGTGCTGATGACTCCTGTTGTTGAGTCACCCTGGCTCACTTAGTTTAGCCGATCGGTGCCGCCAATTCACTGGTTAACCTCACCTCTGCAAACTCGAATGAGCCTGTCGCCTTGGCTTTTCGTGGAAAGTATGCTCAGAGTAAAACTACACTTGAAGATTCACATATCAACAGGCTGGCTTTGAAGAAAAGAAAAAGCATCCTTGGTGCCAGAGGAACCAAGGATGCTTTGTCGGGCTGACAGGATTTGAACCTGCGACCCCATCTCCCCCAGAGATGTGCG
>CALBOC010000267.1 GCA_937896705.1 uncultured Micrococcaceae bacterium
GAACACATCGCATACTTCCTGATGGATGCGATGCACGAATTCGATCACCAACTGATCAGCTAGGCACCGGTCAACCGCACGGCCCCCACCCGTTTACTCGGGTGGGGGCCGTGCCGGTTCGTCTGCTGTATTCAAGAGTCTTTTGGCGCCCAACGACCGTAATGCACGACCTCATCCAGCGGCTTGCGCGGTCTTTTCGCCACGGAACCTCGCGGTTGCACCTTCGGCGCCGGATGACCTACCGCGATGGCGCCAATCGGTGTGTAATCCGCCGGGATATCAAACGTTGAGCGCAGCTGATCCGTGCGTTCAGCAGGGATACCGAAAAAGCAGGCGCCGAGTTCCTCGTCGACGGCTGTCTGCAGGATCAGCATCGCGGCCATGCCCGTGTCAATGTGCCAGTACGGCATCGCCCAGCGGTTTTCATCCCGGTCGGTCCAGCCTTTATCCGCTTCGGCGTAGCGTGACAGATAGGCAGCCTTTGAGGACAATGGCACAATGATCACCGGGGCGGTTCGCATGCCCCGCAGCCAAGTATCGGGTTGTTCCGCCCGGGATGGGGGAGTGGTGGCGTCCCAGAATTGCTCAACTGCAACGGCCTGATCAAGCACCAGGAAAGCCCAGCCCTGCGTGAAGCCCGCACTGGGCGCGCGCACTGCATTGCGCACCATACGCTCGACAGAGGTGCTGGCGACCGGGTCGGAAGTGAATCGACGGACCATGCGGCGTTGCTGCACAACTTGCTGGAATTTCATACTCCGATTATCGCAGAGCACCAGACGACGCGGCTCCGGTACCTTTCCGGAACCCCGCAGACTACACTGCAACCATATGGAACGTATCAACGATCGGTTAGTGTCCTGGGCATCGCTGCTCGAAACAGAAACCCGCAAACAAGCGGTCAACTCGGCTGAACTGGACTTCATCTACCCACACATCGCGCTGATGCCAGATGCGCATCTGGGCTACGGCGCCACCGTGGGCTCAGTCATCCCAACATTGGGTGCCGTCATCCCGGCTGCGGTGGGGGTCGACATCGGGTGTGGCATGATCGCCGTCCAAACCCAATTCAAATTCGAAGATCTCCCGAAAGACCTACGAACCCTGCGCGAGCACATTGAACGTTCCATACCGGTCTCGGCCGGCAAATACAACCGCAAAGTCCAGCCGAGCGCAGCCGAACGCATCGACCAGCTCGAAACCATGGCTCTGGAGATCGACTTCGACCCAGACGCTTTTGACAAGAACTGGCGCGTCCAACTGGGCACGCTGGGCGGCGGTAACCACTTCATCGAAATCTGCCTGGACGAAGATGACAACGTCTGGACGTTCTTGCACTCCGGATCCCGCGGAATCGGAAATCGAATTGCCACCCACCACATCGGTATCGCCAAAAGTCTGCGCCACCAGGCCGGCGACAAACCCCCACACCCCGACCTGGCCTGGTTCGAAGAGGGCACGCCACAATTCGAGACCTACATCGCGCATCTGAAGTGGGCCCAACACTTTGCGCTGCTGAACCGCGAAGAAATGATGGACCGGGTGAACAACCAGTTGGGCCGCTGGATCGGGCAACCGGTCCAAGACCTCCAACGCATCAACTCCCACCACAACTTCACCGAACAAGAAGAACACTTCGGCAAAACCGTGTGGGTCACGCGCAAAGGTGCCATCCGCGCTCGCAGCGGGGACCTGGCATCCATTCCCGGGTCTATGGGGGCTGCATCCTACATCGTCGAAGGCAAGGGCAACGCCGAGGCATTAGATTCGGCACCCCATGGGGCCGGACGCCAATATTCACGGCGTGCGGCCCGCAAAGCCTTTACCCAAGACGATCTACGCAAAGCCATGACCGGTATCGAATACCGCGATACAGATAAATTTATCGACGAGATCCCGCAGGCCTATAAGCCCATCGATCAGGTTATGGCAGATTCCACCGAGCTGGTGACGATCCGCCACACCCTGCGCCAAATCGTAAACGTCAAAGGGGACTAGCCCGGCTGGGTGATAATAGAACAATGTCGTGGATGGATGATAACCCCTTTAGCACCGGCTCTCGCACCTACCAGCGGGTGCTGATCGCTGGCATGCTCATCCTCGGCATCGGTTTCATCACCGCGATCGTCGGAGGTCTGACCTCAACCAGTGCACTGTCATTGGCGGCCGTGTGGATCATCGGTGCTGGTCTCCTCACCCACATCATTGCTCAAATCATCCGCTATCACGGGCGCCGTCAAGAGCTCAAAGCTAACCTCGAAGCCGACCGCAAGCGTCGCCAACAGCGTGGAAAGGACACAACATGACTGTTGATATTACCGGCCGACAATACCCGGCCGTGGGGCCGTATCATGTGGGCAGCGAAGAAATCCGCCGATTCGCTGCCGCCGTGAAGAACACCCACCCCCTGCATTACGACGCAGATGTCGCCCGCGCCGCAGGTCACAAAGACCTGGTCGCCCCGCCGACGTTTCTGGTGTCGATCGCCCAACGCGCTGAAGCCTTGATGGTCAATGATCCCGAGGCAGCGGTCGACTTCTCCCGTCTGGTGCATTCCGATCAGCGATTCACCCACCATCGCGCGGTCGTCGCAGGTGACGAGCTCTTCGCCCAGGCAACGCTCACTTCTGTCAAAGAGCTAGCCGGCAATCGCATGCTGACCACACAAACCGAAGTGACCAACGCCGATCAGGCTCCGGTCGCGACCATTACGTCCACGCTGCTGATTCGGGGTTAAGGAGAAGGTATGCCTGTTATCAAAGAACTCACTAAAGGCGATGTGGTCGCCACCCGCACCATTGACATCACCCGGGCCGATCTGATCCGGTATGCCGGAGCCTCCGGGGATTTCAACCCGATTCACTGGTCCGAAGCCACTGCCCAAGCTGCCGAACTCCCCGGAGTCATCGCCCACGGCATGCTCACCATGGGGCTCGTCATTGACCTGGTCAGCGAATGGACCAATGATCCCACCGCGATCATTGATTACCAAACTCGGTTTTCCGGCATGGTGCCCGTGACTGAAACGACTCACACCTCCAACCCGGCCACGCCCTTCGACAATCCCAACGCTGGGGCCAAACTCGATGTGGTCGCCAAGATCGGTGCGATTGATGAGGAAAACAAGGTGGTCCGCGTAGATCTGACGGTGACCAATCCTCGCGATAACGGCGCTCGAGTGCTGACCCGTGCACAAGCAAA
>CALBOC010000268.1 GCA_937896705.1 uncultured Micrococcaceae bacterium
GTCGAGCCCATGAACCAATGCCGGCCAGCAAGCGTGGCCGAGGCGATCATCACCCACATCGGTTGCAGGCTGGCGGCAAATGATGCGACCGGCCAGCGCGATATGACACCGAAGATCGTGACGGCAGGGCCGCCGATGCCGGCCAATACACTGCCGGCTCCGGCGCCTATCCCGGTAAGAATCTGCGCGGGTCGGTGGGTCACCGGTTCCGCCGTGCCGCGCATCAACAGTGCGACACTGAGCCCGATGATGACCAACACCCCGACCAGCAAGTAAATGAGCGCGCCATCGATGCGTGCCCCCAGCCAGGCGGCCGGCACGATCGATAACGTGGCGGGGATACCGATCCAGCCAACACGTGACCAATTGATGTCGCGCCACATCCCAGGAAGCATGAACAGGGACGCCAAGACCGCCAGCATGGAGGTCAACATGATCCCCTGGTGGGTGCCCAAGGCCACGACGGCAAACGGTGCGGTCAGCATCGCAAAGCCTAACCCGGTGATCCGTTGCAGTGCGGTCGCGATGAAACTGAGCAGCAGAATGCCAATAAGCACGGTGAAGAAGCTTCCTAGTCAAACAGTATTGGTGACCAGACCATGTTATGCCAAGAGTGCGCTCGCCCACATATCGTGGCCCTGAGCACACGAAAGCCACGGGTCGCAGGCTGTGCTGAGCGTCCCGTGGCTTCAACGTAGAACTCACTGGATAGCAGGGCTCACCATAAATCCCCCGCATAGGGGCGTGCCCAGAGCACCAGCGTGACCGTCACCGCTTTAAACCAGGCTTGGTGCATCGACTCGACATCGTCGCCCTCGGAGGCACCGTCTTCCAGAAAGTTCCGAATGGTCAGGGTGACCGGCACGATCAGGGCCATCATGTCGCTCATTGGAACATGGCGTGCCGGCGAGTCGACTCCGTCGGTCTGGTTCTTTTTGGTCGGATGGTGGCGTAGACCGATCTCTTCTTGGTAGGCCAACCACTGGTCATCAAATTCGCGGGTGCAGACATCGATGACCCAGCGTTCGAATCGGCCGCGCACTCGCTCTAAGTACTGGCCATCCGGTTCGCCGTCTGGTCCGCGGAAAATTGTC
>CALBOC010000269.1 GCA_937896705.1 uncultured Micrococcaceae bacterium
AGACCGTGCACACCGCGACCTTGGTGGGGACCACGGTGCACCACAGTGATGCGATAGCGGCCACCGATCGCGCCCTAGTCTTGACAAGTCGAGTGGGCAAACGCTTGCCGGCACACTTGGCTGCATCGGGCAAAGTGATGCTGGCGGACCTGGACCCCGCGGTGGTCAGTGCCCGCTACGCGCCAACCGATAGCGGAGCCACGCCGCAGGCCGTCGCGTTTAACATGTCGAGTTTGCACACCGAATTAGACCACATCCGACAGCGCGGGTACGCGGTCAATGTTGAAGCCACCGAACAAGGTCTGGTCGCGTTGGCCGTGTCGTTGGGTCACCTCGGCGGGGAGCACGTGAGTTTTAGTGTCGCGTTGCCATTGGCCAGATATTCGCAAACTACTCATCAGCACATTGCCGATGCGCTGGTGACGGTGCAGCACGAAGTGCAAACCGCATTTGCCGACGAAAGCCGGCCACCACTGCCAGACATGCTCTAGCACTGCAAACCTGATGCTGGCTTGGGGATAGTGATACAGTGCGGGGCACATCCTCACACCGATCTGTTCTGGAGCTCTTCCATGACACAAGACCCTTTCACACCACACCAGCCACCTGCGCCACCGCCGCCGATGTCGCCACCGCCAGCGCCCAAAGGATTCGCCGTGGCCGCTTTGGTCACCGGGATCATCGCGCTCGTATTGGGCTTCATACCGTTATTGAGCGTGCTTATTGGGGCCGCGGCCATCGTGTTAGGCATTGTTGCACTGCGCAAAAACCAGCCCCGCGGGATGAGTTGGGCTGGCATTATTACCGGCGCACTGGGTGCGCTGGCTTCAATACTGGTCACCATCGCCGGAGCCATCCTGCTGGACGAGATCATTCCGGACGACGCCCCTCCCCCACCAGCCACGGTCGCACCGCCTTCGCCTGAGTCCACGCCCTCACCCACGGCCACCGAGACGTCGACGCCGACACCTAGTCCGACACCAACACCGACCGAAACGCCCACCGAGCCAGAGCCGACTCCGGAACCCACCACGGAGGAACCAAGCCCTGAGCCAACCGAGGACGACGAGGCCGGGACGGCTAGTCAGCAAAACGCGCTAGACTCGGCGCGCAGCTACCTGAGCTTTAGCGCGTTCTCCAGATCGGGACTCATCGACCAATTAGAGTTTGAAGGATACTCGACTGCTGATGCCACCTGGGCGGTCGATAACGTCGAGGTTGACTGGGGCGAACAAGCCATCGAGTCAGCGGAAAGCTACCTTGACTACACCGCGTTTTCACGCTCTGGACTGATCGACCAGCTCGAATTTGAGGGATTTTCGAATGAGCATGCTGTCGCTGCCGTCGATAGCCTCACGGTGGACTGGAACGAACAAGCCGCCGCCTCGGCAGAAAACTACCTCGAGTACACCAGCTTTTCGCGCAGCGGACTCATCGACCAGCTCATCTTCGAAGGGTTCACCGAGTCGCAAGCACAATACGGCGTCGATCAGGCCGGTCTTTAAGTTCCGGTGTTTTCCGCGGCCCATGGATTGACGCTTTCGATGCCTGTCCCGGCGAAACTTTTCGTGTTCCTTCCGGTAAATGCTAAACGTCGCCTAACAGCTCAGCCAGCGTGATGGTCGTGATAGCGACATCATCCGTGAGCGATTCCAGCTAAGACATCACTTGCGGATCAGATCACGGACGGAACAGCGCTGAGATGACATTCGTATCAAGGACAATCATCCGAAATCTACAGTTCGCGCTGGATCGGTTCGTTCGGGAATCTGCAGTTCATCCAGCCCGCCAACTTCACGGGCGGCCTGCGCCAACGCAAGACCTATGTGTGGGCGTGTTACCGTGCGAGTGAGGATCTCCCGTACTTCCGCTTCCAATGACCGCCCGTGTTCTTGAGCCTGGACCGCTAAGCGACGCTTTACCGACTCAGCGAGCCCACGGACAATAATTGACGCCATAAACACACCCCCGTTGACACCATCAACGATAGTCTGCCTCCACGAGTCTCTCGACCCGCAATCTCGGAGACCTGTTTCTATTGAATCGAGGGACAAAACACCCACACGCCCGGCTCAAGCTCATCAGCTGCCAGTCTTTACCGCCGCGTTCTGCAACCATGCAAGAATCGCATCGGCGTCTTCATTGAGCTTCGGCGGTGCTTTGTCATAACTGACGCCACTACGGGAGTAGTCGATCGGGTGTTTGACGGTCGGGACACCTTCTGCCCCGGTCGGTTGGACCGGTTCTAGACCGATCTCTTCCGCGAACTCGACCCCTTGGGCGATCGTGAAGACCTCGGAACACGGGATGTGCGCTTCTCGAAGCTCTTCGACCCATGCCGAAGCTGACTTCGCCCGCAGGTGTACTTCGAGTTCGGCACGCAACTGCTCGCGGTGCGCATTGCGGGCAGGATTTGTGGCAAAGCGGTCGTCATCCGCAAGTTCGGGAACGCCCAGCGCGGTGGCGAGCCGACGGAACTGGCCATCGTTGCCCACGGCGATAATAAGCGGCTGATCCGCCGCAGCAAACGGGCCATAAGGTGCCAGCGAGGGGTGATCATTGCCCATCCGAGTCGGCACCACTCCACCGGCAACAAATGCCGAGGTCTGGTTGACCAGCCCGGACAGTGCTGAAGACATGAGATTCACCGCGACGTGCTGCCCCTTGCCGCTGCGCTGCCGCTCTTGCAGTGCGCCCAGAATACCAACGGTGGCGTGCAGCCCGGTCACCACATCGAAGATTGCGACCCCGGCTTTTTGTCCGGGCGATTCGGGCTCACCGGTGATATCCATGAGTCCCGAGGCTGCTTGGGCCAGCAGGTCGTAGCCGGGCAGGTGGGCACCACCGGCCGTGCCGAAACCCGTGATCGAGGCGTGCACCAGTTGTGGATACCGTTGGGCGACCGTCTCGGGATCCATCCCGAACTTCGTCAAACCGCCGGGCTTCCAGTTTTCGATGAAGACATCGGCTCTGGCTAAGAGTTGATGGGCTGTGGCGAGATCGTCATCGTCTTTGAGGTCCAGCGCGATGGCGTGTTTATTGCGATTCACGGACAGAAAATAGGTCGCCTGATCATCACGCACCGGCGGCTGCCAGGCGCGGGTGTCGTCTCCCCCGGGAGATTCGACCTTGATCACGGTGGCGCCCATGTCCGCCAGCAGCATGGTCGCATAGGGGCCAGCTAACACGCGGGAAAAATCGGCAACCACGATGCCGTCCAGAACACCGGCGGACGAAGAATCATGAAGAGTAGTCATGCTCTTCATCGTCGGGGCCCTGGCCTCGGTTGCGCAAGATCTATGTCGGAACAACATCGGTTCGGATCGATCTCCGTAATGATGGTCGCCGGTATTGCTCGGGTCCCGCGCTGTTGGCTACCGTGAATGACATCACAGTAGCCACACAGGGTCAGGATCCTGGCCAGATGCTTGGAGTATGCATGTCGAAAACAGATCTGTTCAATATTGCCTCGATGCTCACCGACGAAGAACTCGCCGTGCGCGACAAGGTTGCCGAGTTCGTCGACCGTCGAGTTCGACCTAATATTGCCAAGTGGTACGACGAAGCACACCTGCCCATGGAACTCATTCCCGAGATGGCCGAGCTGGGCTTATTCGGCATGCACATCGAAGGCTACGGCTGTGGCGGCCGCAGCGCGGTCGAATACGGCATCGCGATGCATGAGATGGAAGCCGGCGACTCCGGGCTGCGCACTGTGATTTCCGTTCAGGGGTCACTGGCGATGACCGCCATCGCTAAGAACGGTTCGGAAGAACAGAAACAGACCTGGTTGCCAAAGATGGCAGCGGGCGAGGTTATCGGGTGCTTCGGGCTGACCGAACCGACCGCCGGGTCCGACCCGTCATCGATGGCCACTCACGCCAAATTCGTTGATGGTGAATGGGTGCTCAACGGCGCCAAACGCTGGATCGGGCTGGCCACCGTGGCTGATGTGGCGATCATTTGGGCCAAAGCGTCGGTTGCTGATGCCAAAGCCGCCGGAGTTCACCCTGACGGTGATACCCGCGCCGACGATGAGATGGTGGTCCGGGGGTTCATTGTCCCCACCGAGACCGTGGGTTACCGCGCCGAAGCTATCGAACAGAAATTGTCGATGCGCGCCTCACTGCAGTGCGATATCTACTTAGAAGACGCCAAGCTGCCCGTTGATGCCATCTTGCCGCACAATCCCGGCCTGCGCGGACCCTTCTCGTGCCTAAATGAAGCTCGCTACGGGATCGCCTGGGGCGCACTGGGTGCGGCCCGTGACTCGATTGAAACCGCACTGGACTACGCCTCGACTCGTATGCAGTTCGGCAAACCCCTGACGGCCTATCAACTGACCCAGAAGAAGCTGGCCGATATGACCATCGCACTGAATAAGGGCCAGCTGATGGCCCTGCAGTTGGGGCGTGCCAATGACGCCGGCACCATGGAGCTGCATCAGATTTCGATGGCCAAGCTCGATAATGTGCGGGTGGCTATTGAAATTGCTCGCGAGTGCCGCACGATCCTGGGAGGTAACGGCATTACCGCAGAGTATTCTCCTC
>CALBOC010000270.1 GCA_937896705.1 uncultured Micrococcaceae bacterium
AGCGCGGTGGATTTACCGCACCCCGAGGGCCCGACGAGCACGAGAAATTCCCCGTCGGCGATCTCCAAGTTGAGGCGGTTGATCGCCGGTCGAGCGCCAGCAGAATAAATCCTACTGGCCGCTTCATAGGTCACAGATGCCATTAGTCGCTACTACCTTTCACCAACACGGGTGCTGAGGGGACCCACAACCCGTGGTTCGTGGGTCCCCTCAGCGATTCGTTTAGGAGTTTACTGTTCTACTTCGTCAGCCAGATCTGATTCGTAGATGGACTCCAGCTCAGATTGCACGCCCTGCAGAGTTTCTTCAACATCAGCATCCGAGGTGAGGATTTCTTGCAGTGCCTGGGACAGTGCCAGGTCGCCACCGGGGACGAATAGGCGAGCGTGGTCCTGCACGCGGGCACGCTCCAGCTGGTTCACCGCGGTTTCGAACTGCGGGGTATCTGCATAGACCTCAGACATGTCCGCATCAACGTGAACTGGCACATACCCGGTTGCTTCGGAGAACTTGGTGGTGGAATCAGCACTGGACATGTGGCCGGCAAACATGGCTGCGGCCAGCTGACGTTCCGGTGTGCTGTCCGAGGCGATCATCAGACCGGCACCACCGGTTGGGGTTTCACCTTCAGCAGCGGGACCGTCCGGTAGGAATGCAGTGCCGACTTCGAATTCGGCGGATTCTAGGATGCCGCCCAGCGAGCCGGTCGACTGGACGATCTGGCTGGTTGCCCCGGCCGAGAACTCATCGGCGGGGTCCCCGGAGGCCACGTTGGCCCACTCGTCGGTGGCGTCTTGGGCGAATTGAATCGCTTCAACGGTTTCTTGTGAGGAGACCGGTGAGAAATCCCATTCATCGGACCACGCGCCACCCCAACCCCAGGCCATATTGGCCATCCACCAGGCGGGGTATTCATCCTGTGGTGGGAAGGTGAACGCTGAGTTTGCCACGCCGGCGTCCATGAGTTGTTCGGACACTTCAGCGACTTCTTCCCAGGATTCTGGTGGCGCTTCGATGCCGGCTTCTTCGTAGTGGTCGGCGTTGTAGTAGAACAACGGTGTCGAGCGCGCATAGGGGACGCCGTAGTGTGCGTCCTCGTAAAGATAGTCTTCGTAGAGCGCTTCGACGTAACCGGAGGTGTCGACTTCGGCGGCTTCGAGCAGATCATCGACGGGCATGAGTGAGTCGTTGAGGTAGTTCGGGAACCAGGTCGCATCGGACAGCACGACGATGTCAGCCTCGGCGTTGCCCTGCGCGGTCTGGAATCGCTGCGAGGTTTCTTCGTAGTTCGCACCCGAGGTCACGACGTTGACTTCGATCCCGGTTTCTTCGGTGAACTCTTCGATCAGTTCGTTTTCGATGTCCTGCGAGCCACCGGGGTGGTTGGTCCAGAACGTAATCTCTTCTGCCGGTTCGACGTCGGCGAAGTCGACGGACTCGGATTCGGCGGCGTCACCGGAGGTGTCTGGGCCGCAAGCGGTCAGCGCCAGTGCGGCGATGCTCAGCGCCGCAGTGCCGAACACAACCCGGCTTTTCCGGACATGGTGGAAGTGCTTTTTCATAGTACTCCTTCGAGGGTATGTGGATGAGTGGAGGTCAACGGGTGCCTTATTTCACCGCACCCTGGGTGAGCCCTGCAACGATGTAGCGCTGCAGTGACGCAAAGATAATCAACACGGGGATGATCACCAGCACCGCACCCGCCATGAGGATGCCGTAGCTGCCGGTCTGACTCTCAATGGATTGCAAGAGGTTCAGCCCCACCGGCAACGTCATCTTGTCTGGCGAATCAATAATGATCAACGGCCACAAGAAGTTGTTCCACTCATTGACGATGGTCACAAGTGACACGGTCGCGATGGCTGGCACCGACACCGGGACGGCGATCTGCAAGAGCTTGCGGAAATGGCCTGCCCCATCGAGTTCTGCGGCTTCGAACATTTCCTTGGGCAGCGCCATGAAGTGTTGGCGCAACAAGAACGTGCCAAAAGCCGTGCCCAGTCCGGGCAGGATGATCCCCCAGAGGGTGTTTCGTCCGCCCAGTGAACTGATCGTCAGGTAGTTCGGCAACATGGACACTTCGGGCGGGACCATCAGCGCCACCAGGATGCCCAAAAAGATCAGATTCACCCCCGGCACGCGAATGAACACCAGTGCATAGGCGGTGGTGATGGCCAGCACGACTTTGACCGTCGCCCCAATAATGGTCACGATCACGCTGTTGCCCAGGACCGTCATCAGAGGGACCGTATCGGCAACTGATGCGTAGTTGTCCAGAGTCGGGTCCTGCGGTAATAGCGCCGGATCCATGGTGACGATTTCGTTTGGTGGTTTGAAACTCGACAGGACCATCCATGCCAGCGGCAACACGATAATCAACAGGGCAATCACAATGGGCAAGTAACCGGCCAGCAGGGTGTCAGCGAGGTTCTTGGGCGCGAAAGCTTTTTGCCATTCGGGCTTTTTTCGGTTGCGCTGCTTCTTGGGCTCCACGGTCCCGGTGGCAGAAACGGAAACCGGCTGCATCTTTGAGGTCACTGGTAATGCACCTTCCGTTCGACATAGCGCATTTGGATGGCCGTGATGATGAACAAGGTGAAGAACAGAACCACGGCAATCGCGGCCGAGTAACCGGCCCGCTGGTAAGCGCCGAAGGACTGCAGATAAATCTCAAAGATGATCGTGTTGGTACCGTGCCCGGTCGGGGTCATCGTCCGCAGCACATCAAAGGCATTGGTCATCGAGAAGATGATGTTGGTGACAAATAGGAAGAACACCGTGGGCGTGAGTAACGGCAGGGTGACGGAGAAGAAGCGTCGCACCGGACCCGCCCGATCGATCGTGGCGGCCTCAATGAGTTCCTTGGGAATGGACTGTAGGCCAGCCAAGAACACCACGGCGCAGTAGCCGAGGTTTTTCCAAACATACACAATGATGACCATGGTCAATGCCCAGTCCTCATTGAGGTACCACTGGGGTGATTCAATCCCGAACCAACCCAGAATATGCGACAGCGCACCAAGAGTAGGGTCGAAGATGAAGTTCCAAACCAGAGCCACCCCCACACCAGATAAAACATAGGGCGAAAAGACCGCGGTGCGGGCCAGCGTGCGTCCTGGAATTTTCTTATTAAGCACCAGGGCGATCAACAGGCCCAAGATCATCGAGCCCAGGACGGCGCCGGCGGTGAAGATGCCGGTGACGCGCCAGACTTCCAGGCCTGATTCTGAGGTGAAGAACTGGATGTAGTTGTCGAGCCCTACGGGGGTGGCGGTTGAAGAACCGAGTCGCCAGTCGAGAGTCGAGTAGTACATATTGCTGATGAGCGGATAGTAAATAAACGCCAGGATCAGCAGAATATTTGGACCGGCAAACAATAAGAATAACGACCAGTTCTTGGACAGCCGACGGCGCCGGCGTTGCTTGCGTGCATTGGCGATATCCGGCCGGTCTGCATGACCTACCGCACTAGAACCATGCGATACCACTGCCTGGTCGTCGGTTCCGCTGCCTTCTTGGACTGCCGTCATATCCCTCCCTCCCGTAGACGCGACTCTCAGTGTCTAATAGCAAAGCAAAGTTTTAGGTTGCTTGAGTTGAATTTTGCCTTAACCCGAGTCAAACCGTAAGAAATGGTGGTGGTTATGGCGTGTCCTACTGCACAAACCTACTCTGTATCGCGATGTTGGGTTCGGATCATCATGATGAGCCCGACAGCCAAGCCGCCAAGCACGAAGCCGCCAACGACCCACATCCAGGGACTAACGGTAGTGGGCTCGTCTCCGAATTCAGGATGACCTGAGATTCTTGCGGAAGAGTAATCCGGCACATCACCGGGGTCGCCATACTCGCCGGCTCGTTGAATCGTGTTGCCATCTGCCCAGCCGCCGCCAACGTCACAGTTCACCCGGTCCCGAGATGCGACCCCGTCGAGGGCCATAGAATGTGAACGTTCCGAGGCGGTCACGCCCTCGTCCACCTCAACCTCGGGTGCGCGCAGTCCCCCGTCTTGGCGCAAGTCGGCAAGTACATCATCGAGCAGGTAATTGCCTAACTGTAGACCTTCGAGCGCTCGGCGATTCGTATAGTCTGTCAGCACCCCGCTGGGATCCTGATCGTTTGAGACCGATTCGGACGCCTCATCGAGTACCTCCTCCCAATCTTGTAGCGATTGGGCATCGAAGCCTTCCAGAGCGCTGGTGACACGGCCGAGATAGGCTTCGGGTCTAGCGCATGCACCGTACATCAGTCGTTTGAAGGTCTGGGTGGCATATTCGGTCGCTTCTTGCTCCATGAACTCCGGGGATAAGAACGTACCGGCCGCATCGGCCGTGAGATACCGGTGCTGGGTGTACTCGACCGGCAGGTCCTGGGTGCCAATAGCGACTGGAATGTACGGTGCGGTAGCAGAAGCCGTGGGAGCCAGCCACAACGTGGCCAGTCGAGGATCAGCCAGGTCATCGCGGAGTTCGGCGACGTGACCATAACCGGCCCGATCATCTGACCAGCGCGGGTCACGCACTAACCGCATCATGTCTTCGACCGTGACCGGGTCCGCTAAGGTCGCGATCTCTTCTTCGAGCGAGACCGGGTTCCGATACGGGGCCTCATCTTCAGGATCCGCGGTCTCGTTGGGCTCGAATTCGTCGGTCGGAAATGGTTGGCCATAGACCTCTTGGAGGTTGAAGGTGTCGTCCTCGTCGGCGTCATACCACCCTTCAGACTCTGCGAACTCGATGAGGTTTGCCGACCCCCGAAAGTCAGGATGTTCGCCCTCCACCGCTTCTGTTGGAAAGTCGTGAATATAGCCCGGATAGGACACTCTGATCTCATCGGAACCAAGCCGTTCGGCAGCCCACAGGCCCTGCCCGCCGGCGTAGTTAATAAAGACCCAGCCTTCTTTCTCATCGGCAAATAAGTGAGAGTTCCCGCCGTAAGTGGTGTACCCGTACTCGTCGATGAGGTCCCCGAGGATAGTGACCGCTTCCTCGGCGGTGGCGGCCCGTTCCATCGCGATGCGGGAGAGGTCAGAATACTGCGGCCCGGTTTGCCCCTCAGGGGTCATCTCCACCAGTTCTTCGCGGGAGTTAGACCAGACATCGCGCGCTGCGACGTTGTGCTCGTTGAGGCCACCGTTGGTCAAAGGTGCAGGGAACCCAGCGAACTCAGAATAATTTGAGGTGATATAGCGATACGTTTCTGAGACTTGGGGAATCTCGATGAGCTCCCCGGGCAGCCGCGCTTCATCTGTAGCGCCCACAGTAATGGTGGCACCCTCGGGGTGCTGCTGCGCCGGTACGATTTCAACCCAGTGGCTGGATGGCTCGTGCCCGAAGCCACCGAGCATCGGATGACCGCTCTCGGTGTGGTCTGCGCCAATATAGAAGGCGATCGATTTATCTGGTTCAGCTTTATCGGTAGCAACAGCCGCCGATGCGCCAGATACGAGCACAGCCAGAGTCACTCCGGCACAAACAACGCTATGAACAATTCTTCGACCCATGACCCTGCCCCTATTCGTCTGTTGTGCTGAGCATCAGGCCACTTCACCTGGACTCACAAACTATGAGCTATATCATACCGGGCAGACCGCAAATACAC
>CALBOC010000271.1 GCA_937896705.1 uncultured Micrococcaceae bacterium
ATCGACGATGAGCATTCGCCCCGTCAGCGTCCTGCCCGCCCCGGTAAGGAGTTTGATCGTTTCGGTCGCTAACATTGTGCCGACCATGCCCGCCACAGCACCCAGGATCCCCATCTCGGCACAGCCTGGCGTGGCACGGGTCTCGGCGGTATCCGGGAACACGTCGGTCAGCCGCACCGCTGGTCCGTACACCCCTGCGGCATCAAAGACCGTGATCTGGGCTGACCATTGCATCAGAGCCCCGAACACCACCGGCACACCCAGTTGCGCGGCTCCGGCATCGACCACGAACCGAGTATCAAATGAGTCTGACCCGTCCACCACGATATCTGGGCTGACCGCTCCCACGACGTCAGCGAAATTGTCACCCAAGCGCACTCGGTGGCCCACGACCTCAACCTCGGGGGCGATACGCTGTCCCGCGGCCACTGCCGAATCAATTTTCGGTTGCCCAAGCCCCTCTACTGAGTGGATGATCTGTCGATTGAGGTTCGACAACTCCACGACGTCATCGTCAAAAACATCAATCCGACCCACTCCCGCGGCGGCAAGGTAGGGGATGACCGTCGAGCCCAAACCCCCGGCCCCGACCACGGCAACACGCGCGGCAGCGAGCCGAGCAGCTCCGCCGTCGCCAATTTCGGGCAACCGGCGATGTCGGGCGGTCCTTGCGCGAATAGAATCTGGGCCAAAAGTCATGTCCCCAGCCTAACAACACGCTGCCATTAAGTAACCGGTCCCGTTAGGATGGAACTATGCGTTCATCTCAAGCTCGAGTACGGGTCGCCCGAGTCACCAAAGACGGCGGCCGTACGCACCGTGCCGACACGCTCGCCGTCGAAGAGCCACTCGAGATCCGAGTTAATGGGACGCGACTGGCCGTCACGATGCGCACCCCGGTCCATGATTTTTCTTTGGCTGTAGGTTTTGCCTTGTCGGAAGGCATTATCAACTCCGCCGACGACGTGACCAGTGTGCGTTATTGCCAAAAAGACCAGGGGCCGAAGGGGTTGAACTCAGTAGGCGGTCTTAGCCTCAGTCCCGAGGTGTCTGCTGCGGTGGCCGCCCCATTGAGTCTTGGCTCTTTCTCAGGCGCTACCGGTGCGCTCGAGGACACCTCAGACAACGTTGTCGACATAACGCTTGCTCCGCACGTGCCAGACCCCACCGTCGCCACTCAGCGCCAGCTCGTGGTCAATTCCTCGTGTGGACTGTGCGGCCGACAGTCTCTTGATGACGTGCACCAGAATGGCTGCTATCCACTCGACGCGCGTTCTGAGTTCACGCTCGATGAAGACGCAGTCATGGGCCTGCCAGATCAGTTGAGTGAAGCCCAGAAAGTCTTTGCCAAGACTGGGGGACTGCATGGCGCCGGAATTTACGACGTGGACACCGGTGAAATGCTGGTGGTTCGAGAAGACGTCGGCCGCCATAACGCAGTCGACAAGGTTCTAGGTTGGGCGCTCATGGAGGGTCTCCTGCCACTGAGCCGCCAGATACTTGTCACCTCATCGCGGGCAAGCTTCGAACTGGTACAAAAAGCCGCGATGGCCGGGATGCCGATGCTCGTGGCTGTTTCGGCGCCATCTTCCCTGGCTGTAGAACTCGCCAAAGAATCCGGGATGACGCTGGTGGGCTTTACTCGTGGTCACCGGTGTGTGATTTATGCGGGTGAGGAACGCATTGTGCCTCCCGTACATGACGCATCTGAAGCTACCGCCTAGTCTCGTTAGCTGCGTGTTGCGGTCCTGCATTTTGCTACAGGAGCGTTATGACTTCAGGATCTCCCGTATCGTCGGGTTTCCGTCGCG
Organism: uncultured Micrococcaceae bacterium; assembly: GCA_937896705.1. Lineage (GTDB taxonomy): Bacteria > Actinomycetota > Actinomycetes > Actinomycetales > Micrococcaceae > Yaniella. The sequence goes on from CALBOC010000271.1 coordinate 1,812, forward strand.
GTATTCTCACTTTAGATACGCAACCTCAGTAGGGTCGTCCCACAGAAAAGCTCCCTCTAGCCGACCGAAGATTGCCAGCTAGAGGGAGTTTGCTTGTTTACGGGGGTCTCAACTTTGCCAGAAGTAATTTTGGCGAGGTTGCTGAGTCGGGTCAATGAGTGGGTGTTGAATAAACTGCCAAGCACCATCGACGTGTTCAATGGTCAACATTTTCGCATGAATACTCTGATGGTGATGTGAGCACAGGGTAATGCCGTTGTCCGTACTGGTCTCCCCGCTGTTCGACCAGTATTCAATATGATGAAGTTCGCACCACGCAGCAGGCCAATGGCACCCGGGCACCGCACATCCACGATCGCGAGCCAAAATGGCCCGGCGGATTGCTTTTGGAAACTGGTGCTGTCTTCGCCCGATCGATAGTACTTCACGAGCACCGGTGAGCGTCACGGGCGAAACACTGACGTCACACAACAGTCTCAACAGAATCTCGGGCGGATAGTAAGCGGTATAAATGCCCTGGCCGATGCGAGGTTGTAACCGATCGAGGTTCTGATCATCTAGAATCGCGTCGAGATTTGTGGTTTTCGGTAACGGAAACTGAACTATCGCGTCATGATCTTTGTGTGCCGTAGCAACGCTCTCGCGCGGCCCGGCACTTTGCCGACCTCGAACCGTAGTCGAAGAGTCTTCGACAGCAGGCGTCGGAAGTGCGATAATCTTGGCCGACCCGCTAGTCTTGTTGGGACCGGTCGAAGCATCCGTTGGGTCTTGCTCCCCGGCCTCAGTTTCCGAACCTCTTGGGAGACTTTGCGTCGGGACTGAATCATTGCTCTCCTCCACGCGGGTAGCGGCAAGCATTTCCAGCAGCTTTGCGCGACGTGACGCCGTAACCTCAGGGAGTAACTCGCCGAGTTGCTTCCGTAAATGTTGAACCAGGGTTGGGTAATCGGCAAGCACGACCAGCTGGGTATGGTTGCCGTTGGTGCCCGGCAAGTCAGTATGCTTCAAATTCGCAATGGCAAATTTTAACGCATCACGTAGAGCATGCATGGCTCGTTGGCCACGGGTGCGTCCGTCAGGCATCCCTTTGGGCTCGTCTGTCGGAAGATCAGATTGCTCAGACTGTTCCGGCGCGGAATTCTTTTCAGTCTCGTCGGCGGCATCAGTGTTAGCGCGTGGATTATTAAGGATCGCCGCGATGAAATGGAGTGCTTCGTTGAGCTCGGCATCGGCGACAACGCTCCACTTCATAGCATTCGGGTTGCCACGGACGGGACCTTCACATCGCAGTGTATGCATTGCTTCAGTTTGGGCAGATGTGAATTGTCCGTCGGGTGGGTCCATGGCTGCGATCAGGTCTGCTTTTCGGCGGCTCACATACCGGCTGAACTCTTCTGGAGTCGTGTGCTCGATTTTTTCCGCCAGATCCTGTTCGACTACCTGCTTGAGTTGGTCGCGGAAAGCTTGATCTTTGCCAGCAGTGACAGCATGATCGTCCAGTTCGGTCAGCATATTTACAGCGGTCGAGAGTTTCGA
>CALBOC010000272.1 GCA_937896705.1 uncultured Micrococcaceae bacterium
AGATCTGCCAGTGCTGAGACCGGATGCTGCATCGCATCTGCTACCGACGTCAGGAATGCTGAGGCGGTACCACCGTCGGTCACCCGGTGATCAAATGACAGCGTCAACTCGGTGACTTTACGGACTGCTAGTTCACCGTCGATAACCCAGGGCCGATCCATGATCCGGCCAACCCCGAGGATAGCGACCTCGGGAGCATTGATGATCGCGGCCGCACCGTCGGTGCCGAACACCCCATAGTTATTCAACGTAAACGTCCCGCGGGTCAGCTCGGCGGGTGTGCACTCGCCGCGACGTGCCTTCTCGACCAGACTGTTGATCTCACTGGTCAGTTCGCGCGCCGAGAGCCGTTCGGCGTGTTCTACCGCAGGGACCACCAGACCGCGGTCCGTTTGGGCGGCCACACCGAGGTTGATGCCATCGAAGTAGACGATATCTTGGCCCTCTTCGGAATCCACGATGCGTGAGTTCATCACCGGATAACGTCGTAATGCCGCGGTGGTGAACCGCGCGATGAGCCCGAGCAGGCTGGGCGCTGTCTCTGCGTTCTCACGCTTCAACTGGGCGCGGAGCTCCACGAGTTCGGTGACATCAACATCGAGCCACGCGGTCGCCTCGGGGATCTGCGACCGCGAGCGCACCATCTGTTCGGCGACCATCTTGCGGACCCCTTTGATCGGGATGCGCTCGGTAATCGCCAGACCAGAGCGGTCATCCTGCTGGTTCTGCACGGCAGGCACTGGTTCCGAAGCCACCGAAGCCGTCGCGGTTTCGTCAGGGGCAGTTGCCGGAGTCGCGTCGATGGCGGCTTCTACGTCAGCTCGCAGGATGATGCCCCGGGGACCGCTGCCGGTCAGCTGTCCGATATCGATGCCGTTGCGTTTGGCCAGTTGCCGGACCAACGGCGAGATTACCCGCGGGGCTGTCGTGCTGGGGGCAGGTTGCTTTGAGCCGTTTTGTGCGGCGGTCACTAAGCGTTTCGAGGTACGGGTTCGACGTGAGCTGGTCGTGCCCGTGGTGCCATAGCCGATTAAGACGTTGCCCGATGCGCCGTCGGCGGGTTCTTCCTTCGCGGTGATCCCGGCTCGTTCTTCTTCACGATAATCGAGCGCTCCGGCTTGTTCGCTGGACTCGGGCCCCACGTCGTCGGCATCTGCTGGATCGCCGATGGTAATCAGGGGTGAGCCGACCATGAGTGTGTCTCCGGGTTGGCCGTGCAGGGTTAGCACCGTCCCGCCGTAGGGGGAGGGGACTTCGACGAGCGCTTTGGCGGTTTCGACTTCTGCCACCGCTTGGTCCACGACGATTTCGTCGCCTTCTGCGACCAGCCAGTTGACGAGGTCAGCTTCGGTGAGGCCCTCACCGAGATCGGGGAGTTCAAAAACCTGCCGGGTCATGACCGTCCTCCTACTGCAACGCGAGGGGTGTAATCGACGGGGGTATCGTCCCACTGCAGGTCATCGATGGCATCCATGATCCGGTCGACGCTGGGTAAATGATATTTCTCGAGCATCGGGGGCGGGAACGGGATGTCGAAACCGGTGACGCGCAGGACCGGGGCTGCCATGGAATGGAAGCAGCGCTGCTGGATGCGGGCGGTCAGCTCTGAGGCCACGGAGGCGAAGCCTTGGGCTTCGGCTACGACTACGGCCCGCCCGGTCTTGGTGACCGATTCGATGATGGTTTCCTCATCCAGCGGGTTGATGCTGCGCAGGTCCACGACTTCCACACTGATGTCTTCGTCGGCCGCGGCTTCGGCGGCAGCCAGGCAGGTGACAACCGATGATCCGTAAGACACCAGGGTGACGTCGTCGCCGGTGCGTGCCACATTGGCGCGTGCGTAGGGTTCGCCGTGGTCGCGCTGGGTTTCAACCTGGGCCCAGCGGCGATCGAACTCGTGGCGCAGCTCTTCGAGTGAGACGTCGGCTTTGGTCCAGTAGAGTTTTTTGGGTTCCATAAAGATGACCGGGTCATCCAGGCGGATCGCATACCGCAGCATGAGGTAGGCGTCCTCGACCGTGGCCGGGGTGTAGACCTTCAGTCCCGGGGTGTGGGCGTAGTAGGATTCGGAGGAATCGGCGTGGTGTTCGACACCGCCAATGCCGCCGCCATAAGGGATGCGAACGGTTACCGGCAGGGACACGTGCCCCTTGGTGCGGTTGCGCATCTTGGCCAGGTGGCTGACCATCTG
>CALBOC010000273.1 GCA_937896705.1 uncultured Micrococcaceae bacterium
ACTGACGCAGCAGTCGATCAGCATCCAGCGTCGCTACTTGTTCAAAGCGCTCATGTAGCTTACCGACGATTTCATCAAGTTTATTCTTACGCTCTTGTGATGCTGCTCCATCGCTTTCCTCGCCCACGCCCGGTAGTTCTGGGGAGAACCGTGTCTCAAAATACTCGACTAACCCAGCGGTGATCCCCGGGTTGTCCAGCAGGACTTCGGCCATAAACGGGATCGAGGTGGGTACTTGAAGTTGCCGCAGGTAATGTCCGTAGGAGCGCAGCACAGCCACCATCTGGGGGTCGATGCCCTGGTGCAGCACTAATTTGTTGAACGCATCAGCGGTAATTTTCCCCGAAATCGCAGCCGCGACGGTATCTTCGAGCAACTGGCTCACACTGGAGAGATTCACTTCATCGTTGGTTACCAAACCAACATCATAGAGGTGGTAAATGTGCCCATTACGTGGCGTAATACGGAACGGATATTCGTCGGTGACTTGGACGCCAAGTTCACCCAGGATCGGCATGAGCGTGGTCAGCGTGATGGGTTGCATCGAATAAATCTTCATTCGCGCACCCTGTTCGAGGGGCTCCAAATAAATCGAGGGGCGATCCTCGCGCAGCGCCGTCAGCCGCGAAATGTCTTCCATCGCATCGTCGATCTCGAACCGCACTCGATAGTTGGGCGGGAACGCTTCATCCCAGGCTTGAGCGGCCTCTACCCCGGAGTCCTCCCCAAAGACCGCGACGGCTTGAATATCCACGCCTTCTTTCCAAGAGCGGACCGCCATCACGAGATCTTTTTCGATCTGGTTCGGGTCTACTGACTCATAGCCTTCCCAGTCTTTTGGCAATTGGATACGGTAGAACAAGCGCGCCAGCACGGACTCGTCGAGGAAAACATTAAAGTCTAATGATTCGGCGTTGAGGTGGTCCACGAGCACGTCTTGGATGCGTAGACGCACCGAAGTGTTGTACCGATCTCGTGGCAATAGCACCATGGCTGTCATGAATCGCCCGTAGATATCAGGGCGTAAGAATAGCTTGGTTCTGCGGCGCTGGCCCAGCGACAAGATCCCGAGCATGGTATCGAGTAGCTCTTCCGAATTCATCTGGAGCATCTCATCCCGCGGGTAGCGCTCCAATTCGTGAGCCAGTGCGGCACCCGAGTGAGACTGCGGATCAAAGCCAGCTTCGGTTTGGACTTGTTCAGCGAGTTCGCGAGCATACGGCACCTGATCGATGGGGACCGATCCCAATGTGGGGCGCCACAGCCCGATGAAACGACGCTCTCCGATAACTTCGCCGGTCGTGTCATATTGCTTGGTCGCGATGAAGTCCATATAGGCGTTGCGGTACACCCGGGACCGTGAATTCGTTTTCGTGATGATCAACGGCTGTGGCTTATCGATCTGCTCTTGCCCTAGCTCCGTCAGGGGTTGTTTCCGTGACTCTTGTTCCCGTAATACCCCTAAACCCGTATCGAGTCTGGCGTCTAAGTAGTGTTTGCCCTGATCATTGGTTGCCAATTCATATTCTCGATAGCCCAGAAACACGAAATTGTCATCACGCATCCACTCGAGGAGCTCAGCTGCCTGTTCGACACCACGGGCGGTGTCGGGGCTTTCGGTGCGTAATGCCTCGGCCGCCTGGGTGGCAGCGTCTTTCAACAAACCAAAATCGTCGTGGGCCGACCGTGCATCCTCAAGGGATGCATAGACCGCTTGTTCTAATTGCGCTGCCTGATCGGCGTCCAAGGGAATGGCCGTTTGGATAGAGATCCAGGATTGCAATTCTGCATGATAGCCCTCGGGCGACTCTGGTATCTGTTCCAATGGCATCGCCGGGTCACCAGAGATACGCGGCCGGTGTGCCGGCAGTTCAAAGATATCGGTCAGTCGGCCATCATCGTTGGCATGTTGCGCCACTACGATGGGGTGCACTATCACCGAAATCGGGACATCAAGTTTGTTCAGCTCAGCGGAGACGGAGTCAACAAGGTATCGGATATCCGGGTGGACTACTTGCACGGTGGCGTGGCGGGCCGAACGAATGACGGCAATCTTCGGTTTTCCAGCGGCAGCCACGGCAAGCTCAAGGTGCGACTGGACCATAGCGGCTCGGCCTTTGTCTCCCAGTGCACGCTGATCATCAACGCCGACGTGTCGAAAATAGGCTTGCGTCAGCTCATCGGAGGCTTCTATCGGGCTATTCGCGGACGGCGCTGTCCACAATGGATCATTCGCTGGCATTATGCAACTTTCTGTGGAAAACATTTCCTGTCGGCGGCCCCATTGCCGCCTCCAATTACCTTAGCGCTTGGCCCCTGGTGGCAACAGGGTTGAGTAGATGAGATCCGGTTATCCCCATGGCTAGGAGCTGTCCCTGGCTTGCACTTGAGTTCCTTTCATCATTTTGCGAAACGACCAGAGCAATCGAGTGTGCCCGGTAGGTTTTCGAGCTACTGTCCGGGGCCTCTCAACTGGTGCGAATGCGTGGAGTAGGTGGCGGATAGCTACGCGCACCTCCGCTTTTGGTGCACGCTCGGCGAGAGTTTTACCCTCCAGCAGCGCCGCAGCGGTGACTTCCGGTGCCCATGGTATGAAATGGTGCAGCTCGATTTTCGGGCCAAAACGCTCCCAGACGTCAGCGAGTTGACGTTTAGGGGCGGTTCCAGAGGTCATCGCTGTGACTTTATTGACGACCGGAATAACAGACTTTGTGGTGATTTCAATCAGTTGTTCCAGTCCTTTCATGAGTCGAACGAAACCGACAGGGTCACCGGTGCCGACCGCGACCACGGTGTTTGCCGCCCTAAGGGCGCTGATGGTCGTGGCATTCCGTTGAGGCGCTGGAATATCAAAGCTGAGCTCTTCGTCTTCTTCAAGCCCGAAACCACAATCGACGATGATACGATCCCACCCATCCCGAGCGGTCTCGAGCAGCTGGTCCCAGGCTGCTGCTCGGAGTTGAGGCCAACGCTCGGAGCGGGTTAACCCTGTAATCACGTCCAGGGAAGCCCCGTCGAGACGGACGTGCTGGGCGTAATCGCCGAGTTCAACAGCTGAAATGCCACGGTGTTCAATCGCCCGGCAGGCTTGAGCAATGGCGGCGGCGTCATCTAATAGGCCCAGCTGCACAGCTACGGCTGCACCGTAGGTATTTGCATCAATGAGCAAGGTACGATACCCGTCCAGTGCCGATTCTGCAGCCAAGTTAACCGCCACCGTGGTTGCCCCCGGAGCACCGATGGGGCCCCACACCGCAGTCAGTTGTCCTCGTGGGACTTCATTGGACTCCACGGATGATGAGCCCTCGGTACCTATGGTGGGATCCGGTGAGGTGTCCAGGTCAGCTGTGCCTGACGATGGTGCGAGGATCATACTCAACTCGTCATGTCGTTGCGGTGGTCGTTGGGTCAACGCACCGGGCTCGCGTTGATCTGTAAAATCGTTGGGCGGGTCATAGGATGCTGCCCGGCGGCCGGTTTGGCGTTTCGTTTGTGTGTCAGGGTCAAGCTGTTCCAAAACCTGCAAGTCGTGAGCGCTAAACTCAACCTGCTGTGTGGATGCTGCAGAGGCTTCCTGGTAGGCATGCCGCAGCCACTCGACAAGTTGTGAGCCAGTGAGCGTTGGGGACGCGACAGGAATGCCGAGATCTGCAAGTCGATGTCGGTCCTCAACGACATCTGAGATGACCGCGACTTTCGGGCCTTGGCCATCTCCGTCGAGCACCTGGTGCAGGGTCTCTAGGCCAACGAGTTCGAGGTCGTCGGCGATGAGCACGATATCGACCAGGCCAGATCGCGCTACTGCCATGAGCTCGGCAAAAACCTGGCAACGATGGGTAATAGTGACCGAAGATTGGGTTGCCTCAATCGGGGTGACATGGTCGAAGCGCGGATTAATGGTGGTGGCTACACTCAGTTCCGACATCGTACTCATTCTCCGATGGTTGCTGGAACAAGCGCGATGGTAGCGTCGTTAGCCTGGGCATCCAGCACGGGTGGAACGGCATCTTGGGCGAGCATGACGTAGACCGTGGTGGTATTTGCCGCTGCAAAAGCCGAGGTGTTGTTGTCCGTGCCGGTCACTTCAGCATTGGAGATCATTTTCGTCGGCTCCTCATAGCCGCGGCCATCCTCACGTGCAGCTGCAACCCAAACATCCACGCGTGAACCGACGGTCACCGACGCAGGCATATCCTCAGATACGCGCACCCCGACTTCTTGGCGCCCGTCAGGGTCCGATTCCGTGACTTGCCGCTGCGTAAGCAGTTCCCCTTGCAAAATGGTGGAGGAGACCAAAAATTCAGGTGGCAGTTCTTTATCAGCATCCCAGTAGTGATCCGAGGACTCCGACATACTGGCCTGAACGATATGAAAATCTTCGGCCGTAACTTGGGCTCCCGGAACTATATCCGTCGAGGCCGCCCAATAACCTTCGCGTTCATCGACGGTTTGTACCAGAGCCACGACTCCGGTGACCGATAGCGCTACTATCAGCAGCCCAATCAGTAGGCGCGGGTCCCGCCAGCCGGGCGGACGAATGCGACGTGCTTCTGTTGGTGTATCGTTCATGCTTTTCCCTCAGTGATGCTTCCAACCATCTACTGTGACCTAAAGCTCCCGAGAACAAAAGAGCTCGCGACCCAACTGTGGAAAACTTCTCGTACCGTAGCCCCGAATGGGGAAGTAACCCACAACGGGACGCTTGTGAACAATCTGAAGCTGAAGTAGTCTAAAGGCATCAAACGACATCAAATTTTAGCCTTTAGGAGCTGCAGTGCCTCGCTTTATGACCCTGACGGATGTTGCAGAAGAGCTCCAAATTTCAACCGCCGCGGTTCGTACTATGGTATTGAAGGGTGAACTTGAAGCATTCCAAATCGGCGGCCGGGGTCAGTGGCGGGTCGACTCTCAGAAGTTCGAAGAGTTCATCGAACAGCTTCATGCTGAACAACGTCAACGCATCGAAACCGAACAGCAGCAGCACACTGAACAGCACCAATAAGAGACTTCGCCCTACACATCGTCGAGCCCCATCGGAGAAGCCCGCACCATCTGGATCGCTTCGAACGGCACGATTCTGAAACCTCGCAGTGCCGTAGTACGACGGAATTCATCCCGGGCGTGCAGCGCCAGATCGAGATGATCGTAACCCACCCTGTCGATCGTCCCCTCGGCCAGGGTATCGCCATGTCGTGCCACGATTTGGAGAGGCTCACGTCGCCGCGCCAACATCCGGTATACAGCCCTCATCTTGGGACCAGCTTGCAAAGGTTTACTCGGTACGACAGCGCGCCGCAACTCAGCATCAACACTGACGATAGCTTCTCGAGGAAGCAGCAGGGCGCTTGCTCCGTCCGCTCCGCCCACCCATGTTGGCCCAACGGCTTTGAGCACAAGCGTTTGAGCACGCCCGTCGCGAAGCATCATGCGAACCTGCTGACCTAATGCCGCTCGGAGCCGGTCCATCAGAGTTATTTCCGCCCACAGGCCACGTGTTAGTTCAGCGGCGTCTTGCTCCACCGCTTGCCACTGGCCAAATTCCAATTGGGCTTCGAGGTCTGCAAATAAGTCGTTCCATCGCATGCGACCACCTTAGGCTGCCTTCTGGCCAAAAGCATCAATGGCCTTCCGTTCGGCTGAGATTCTCCGCCCTTATGGGATTCTCAGCCCTACATTGCGTCTGGAAAAATCAAACATAATCAAACGACATCAAAATGTATCATTGACATTCAAATAGGTCTTCTGTAAAACTACTGTCATCATCGGTCACTGAGATTTTGGAGAAGTTATGTCTGGGACACTCGTACAACCCATCAGGTCCCGCATGAGGGTTGAAGATCTCTTGCTTGGTGTGCTGGGCGTAGCTACCGTTCCCGTGCTCTGGTGGTTAGGTCATTCATGGGACAGCCGTCCAGCTGCGAGCTCGGGTCAAACATTGGAATACTGGATCGCTCTCATCTTCGGATTTGGCGGTATAGCTCTCTGCGTCATGTGGGTAGTTTTTTTCTTAGCAGGGCTTGGCCTGATTATCGGGCTGAAAACCCGCAATGCGGCGCTAGCGTACTGGGCCGAGGTGTTTACGCCGAAATTTCTGCGTCGCCTGATTATTTCCGTCCTTGGTCTACAGGTAGCTATCGCTCCACAAGCATTCGCGCTTCCCAGCCAACACGTGACTTCAGAAATCGGAGACATGGAAGATCGTCAGCCATTTATGCCAGACGTCTATACGCCTGAAACTGGCACCACGGAATCTAAGTCCCCAACTGATGACCTGGCATCAGAAGAAGTTCCAACGGCTACACCCCATCACGCACCACAGGTTTCCGAGTCAATAACTGCACCAACAACTGCGCTCACCAGCCCCAACACAGAGACACTGTCCCCCACAGTTGAACCACGTCAACATAGTGAAGTCACTATCACGCCGGCACCTGTGGCGTCGCCTTCATTTTCTGAAGGCATCGACCCCGCACCCCGCCAAACCTCGACCATCGAAGTCGAACACAATCCTGTGTCAGAAACTCAGTCGGACCGGCAGCGGCAACCGACGCGGAACCGGTTCGTCCCCCAACAACCCATGCCGTCTCCCTATATTGCAGCGCCACAGCCAACTCGCAATACCGAAGATCCCACCGTAGTCATAAAGACCGGTGACTGCCTCTGGGATATCGCCCACCAGGAGCTAGGTGCCGAGGCGACACTATTCCAGATCGATCAACGGTGGCGCCAGTGGTGGGAGTACAACCGCACACAAATTGGAGAAGACCCACACGTCCTCAGTCCCGGGACAGTTCTCAAAGCTCCACCATTTACCAGCTAATCTCAGCCGCACTCAGATATAAAGGAAGACATCATGTACTCAGCTCTCTCTGCCGCCGCCCAACCGGATCAGCCTGAACGGACCCGAGATACGCCTAGCCAGAGGCGACATCTCCAAGCGGTAAAGACCACGCAGCTGCGGATTGCCTCTGCCGCGAGCCGACCGGCTACGACTCTTCGTCAAGCGGCCCGGCCCAACCACGTTGCACGTGATCCTCGGGAGGAATATTCTCCTGCGCTGGCTTGGGCCGCTCAAGTCGGCCGGTCTAATGTATTTACTTTTCGTAGCGCCGAATCTCCCCAGCCAATAGATCATCAACACGCCAGGCTGCTGGCGGAGATAAAGAAACTGACCCAAGCTGTCGGGTCGGCTTTTGTGGAAGCAGAACTGGGTATCCGGTCTTTCGGCCAACTCAATTCATGGCTTGAGTTCGACCTGTTTCATAAACTCAAAGCACGTGTTTACCACAGCGCGAATGCCAAACACATTGCAGCCAGGCGAGGTGAAGCCTCTCGCAAAGTGCCTGCCGTACAAACCATCGGCGTTCGAGCTGCCATGCATCGCAACGGCGAGTGGGAAAGTTCGATGACAATTCGTGTAGGGGAACGTGCCCGTGCGATCGCAATGCGAATACAGCTTCATCGCGATCGGTGGCGGGTTATCGCTTTAGAGGTTGGTTAGGAATCTCGACGTGCTTTCCTGGCAGCTTTCCGGATCTCACGTTCTTCGGTCTTGCGTTGTGCTCGAGACTTCTGCGGCGTTTTGACTCGCTGCCCATCGGCCGCCCGCGTTTGGGTAGTGGTAGAACCAGGTGCTTCTGCCGATGGACCCGAGAATTGCAACGGTTGCTGTTGGCGATTCCCGAAGTTTGCGATCTGCGAGAAATCAGCGGCGACACCTGGCATTTGCGATCCGACCTTGACCTCAGGTTTACGGATCTTAAGGTGGAACAGCTTATGTACAGTATCCTCGCGGATAGCTTGCATCATCGATTGGA
>CALBOC010000274.1 GCA_937896705.1 uncultured Micrococcaceae bacterium
GCAAGACTGGCGGGCATCATCGTGGCGGCGCCAACTCCGAGTAGGCCGCGCGCGGCGATGAGAAACCAAGCGGTGGGTGAAAACGCTGCGATCAGGGAGCCAACACCAAAGATCGTGACACCAGTCAGGAACATCAATCGGTGACCAATGCGGTCGCCCAGTGTGCCGGTACCCAGTAAGAGCCCGGAGAGCACCAGTGGATAGGCGTTGATAATCCACAAACCTTGCAACGGTGTGGTGCCCAATTGGTCGCGAAGTTCGGGTAAGGCGGTGTAGAGAATCGAATTGTCGGCACCGACGAGAAACAGTGCGGCACTAATGACAGCAAGAAACGTCCACCGTTGGCGAGGGGTCGAAACCGTTTGCGCTCGTGAATGCTCCACCACCAAGACAGTACCAGGCGATCGACATAAAAATCATTGACCAGAGCCGAAGCGAAAACTATACTGACTAAATACTCAGTCAGTCATGAAAGAGGCTCTAATGTCCCCGACGAATGAGGGCGCCCGTGGCGGCGCGGAACGAATTCTTGATGCAGCTATCCTGCTGTTCGGCCAGCACGGCTTTCGGGGCACCACCCTGAAAGACATCGCTCGTCAAGCGGAAGTTTCGCAAGCGTTGATCGTGCATCACTACGGCACCAAAGAACAGCTCCGCTCAGTCTGTGATGATCATGTGGCACAGTTGATCCGCGAACGGAAAGCAGAAGTCCTCAAGGATGAGCCGCGCATCGATCCCGTCATCGCTATGCGACAGTTATCCAATGGCCGAGCGTTGCTGCGCTACCTGATTCGCACGCTGACCGAAGGCGGCGAGCACGCTGCCCAGCTGATTGACGAGATGGTTGCGGATGCTCAGGAGTACATGACCCAGGGCGAACGTGCGGGCGTGATCAAACCCAGCGCCGCTCCGCGTGACCGCGCGGTACTGCTCGTACTCTGGTCTCTGGGAGCACTGGTGCTACACGAACATGCTCAACGACTTCTTGACGTGGACTTTCTGGCCTCCGGAGACTCCGCCGATGATCTACAGCGCTACCTCTACCCAGCGCTAGAACTGTATACCCAGGGTCTCGTCGTTGACGGGGCCGTGGACGATCTTTCAGCTTTCCTTGGCCCTGCGGGCACGACGTCCAACAGTGCGCACGACACCCGAAAAGAGTGAGCAGACCATGAACACCCCCACTGCCATTTCCACCCGCGATCTGGTCAAGACCTTCGGCAACACCCGAGCGCTCGATGGCCTGGATCTGGACGTCGAACAAGGCGAGGTCCACGGCTTTTTGGGCCCGAATGGGGCCGGCAAGTCCACCACGATCCGCGTCCTCTTAGGCCTGTTGCGCGCCGATAGCGGGAGCGTCAGCCTGTTGGGGCAAGATCCGTGGAAGGACGCGGTCCCACTGCACCGACGACTGGCCTACGTGCCCGGTGACGTTGAGCTGTGGCCCAACCTCACCGGCGGGGAGGCCATCGACTTGTTCGCGCGGCTGCGCGGCGGCCTGGACCAAAAACGGCGCGATGAACTGTGTGAACGCTTTGATCTGGACCCGTCCAAGAAGGCCCGCACCTATTCGAAGGGCAACCGACAAAAAGTGGCACTCATTTCAGCGCTGGCCTCCGATGTTGAGCTCTTGCTACTGGATGAGCCCACGGCTGGCCTAGACCCGCTGATGGAAGTGCTCTTTCAACAAGCCATCCACGAGGTGAAAGCTGCCGGCCGGACCGTGCTGCT
>CALBOC010000275.1 GCA_937896705.1 uncultured Micrococcaceae bacterium
ATCGCGTACCAAAGTTGAAATAGTGTTCATGCCCTTCATGCTGCACCATCGGATACTGCACCGTTGCGTAGCGCCCTCACGATGTGGATAACACTGCAGAAGTGCTCTCACTGTGGAAAACTTACGGCACGACGCGTCGCGGTCGATCATCATGGTAACACCTTGAATCCAGCGAGGAGTCGCCATGCAAATCAATCCGGGCCTGTCGTTTACCCAACTAGCTGCCACCCACTTCCAAATCGGGTCGGGGTATCGCGCACTTGAGCTGACCGGCGTGACTCAACCAGTTCTAACTTTTCTGCATCGGCTGCGCGATGGGATCGCCGATGGTGAAGAATACCTCGTGGCACAGCACCATCAGGTCTCAGAAATTGACTGTCACCTGCTGCTGACCAAACTCGCGCCGGTACTGGTTTCAACCCCGCAACAGGATCACTTTGTTATGAGTGCAGATCCTGATCATCGCGGTAGTCTGGCTCGTCTGCGGTGTGTCACCCCGGTCTTCAAGGACGGGAAGTTTCACGGACTGACACCGCATGACCGACAGGAGTTCCAAACCCAGCGGCACCGAGCCGCCATTCAGATCTTTGGTTTAGGACGCACCGGAGTTGCCCTGACAAAAATCCTGCAGGATTCTGGACTCGGTCATCTCAGCGTCTGGGATGCGAACCGGGTTAAGAGCGCAGACCTTGGCACAGGACTTCGCCAGTCCGATATCGGGCAGATTCGTTCACTGGCGACCGCAGCGGCCCTGAACCCACAACATAAACGCCCCAGCGTGCACCCTTCGGGATGGCTTCGACAACCCGAACTGGCCGGGCTGGCCACAGTACATATCACGTTAGGCGGCTTCAGCGTCGAAACTATCCACGCCGCCAAAGACCAACGCCACCCCTATCTTCCCGTGGTGGTAAGAGACGACGAGATCGATATCGGCCCTTGGGTCGTGCAGCAGGGCCACGCATGTCCGCTGTGCCTGGTCTCGGCTGGCACCGTATCGGGGACTCCCCTGCCACAACGAATGACCGCACTCAGGGAACATGCCGGCGGGATTGAAACTGTCGCCGGTGCACATTTGGTCGCGGGGCTGATCGCCACCGATGTGTTGGCCACGGTGGACTCCCAACAGCTGCGGCATCAGGTTCCCCTGACCAAACACGGTGTGGTGCCCGGCATGACCGTCAACACCTTCACCAGGGTGCATTTAGCCAATGGGTGGGTTCAAACGTTTGAGGTCGATCCGCGACCCGGGTGTTGTGCTGCGTTGCCAGAGCTGAGGATCGCTAGGACATCTGCGCCGTAGCGTTCCAGCTTTTTGGGTCCGATGCCCGGAAGCTGCCGTAACTGCTGCAAATCCGTGGGCATTTTTTCGGCAATGGCGACCAGGGTGGCATCGGTAAAGACCACGAATGCGGGTACTTTGTCCGCTGTGGAGATGTCTTTCCGCCAACTGACCAAACTATCGAAGACGGCTTGATCGTAGGTGGGTGGACAATCTTGGCAGCGCCCAATTTTACGTTCCGCACCGCTGGAAAGCACAGCGCCACAGGTACGACATTTGGAGACCTTGGCGCGCCGGGTTTTCGCGGTGCGCTCGGTGGAGCTGGACGCCGAGCGTGTGGTGGACGGACGGATAGCCTGCAGGAATCGTGACGGGCGTCGGCTGGCACGGCCGCCCGCCGACCGGGACAGTGACCAGGACAGGAAGAGCCGGGTTTTGGCTCGCGTGATGCCCACGTAGAACAGGCGGCGCTCTTCGTCCACATTTTTGTCTTCTGTCGCGAAACTGATGGGCATCAACCCTTCAGTGAGCCCCACGAGGAAAACCGTATCCCACTCGAGCCCCTTGGCGGAGTGGATCGATGCCAGCGTGACGCCGTCCATCACCGGGGCGTGCTGATGTGATGCGCGCTCGTCGAGTTCAGCGACCACCACATCCAGGGTGACTTGGTCTCCGCGTGCTGCGACGAGGTCTTCTGCCAAGTTCACAATCGCGTTGAGGGATTCCCACCGCTCCCTGACCGCGCCGGACTGCTGTGGTGCTGCCGGGGTGTAGCCCAGCGAAGCCAAGACGTCTTTGATCCGGGTGACGACATCAGCACCGGCTACCCCGTCCGCGGATTTCGCCGCAGCACGCAGCTGCAGAATGCCGTCGCGGACTTCCCTGCGGTTGAAGAAGCGTTCGGCACCGCGAACTTGATAGGAAATACCAGCGTCCGATAATACTTGTTCAAAAGTGGCAGATTGAGCGTTGGTCCGGAACAACACTGCCATGTCTGAGCCCTTGTGACCCTCAGCCGTTAGTTGCTGGATCTGTTGGGCCACCCACTCGGCTTCGGCCTGCTCGTGGGTACATTCGGCAAATACGGGCGCCGGCCCGGGGTCGCGTTGGGAGAGTAGTTCAAGGGGTTGAGGCCAGCGCGGTAACGAGGGCCGATCAGCCCTGGTGCGTTCTTGGAGCAGTCGGTTGGCGAGGTCCACGATTTGGGGGGTCGAACGATAATCGCGGATCAGGTTGATCTGTGTGGCGTGGGGGAAGTCTTGGGTGAAGTCCAAGAGGAAATCTGCGGTGGCCCCGGTGAAAGAGTAGATCGTCTGGGAGGTATCTCCGACCACGCACAGGTCATCTCGGTCGCCTAGCCAACCTTTGAGCAACCGGTATTGCAGCGGGGAAACGTCCTGAAACTCGTCGACCAAAAAAATCCGATACTGCTTACGGATGGTGGCTGCGATCCGTGGTTCAGATTCTAAAATCCCAACCATGATGAGCAGAACGTCTTCGAAGTCGATCAGCGCGCGATCAGATTTGAGATCTTCGTAGGCTTGGAACAGTCGAGTCACAGCGATCATGTCCCACCCGGCAGGCATGGACCGATGACCGGCACGCTGCTGGTAGGTCTGGGGTGTGAGCATATTGAATTTTGCCCACTCGATCTCCCCGGCCAGGTCACGGATAGTGGCTTTATCGGTGGTCATGCGCAACCGTTGTGCAGCTTCCATAATGAGATTGGTCTTGTGATCCACCAAGCGGGGCATATCGCCGCCGACAGCTTGCTGCCAGAAGTACTGCAGTTGACTCAACGCGGCAGCGTGGAAGGTCCTGGCTTGGACTCCGTGGGCGCCGAGGTCGCGTAATCTGGAGCGCATTTCGGCCGCGGCTCGTGCGGTAAACGTGACGGCCAAAACGTTATAGGGGTTGTATACCCCGGTCGCCACGCCGTATGCGATGCGGTGGGTAATGGCCCGGGTTTTCCCGGTGCCGGCACCGGCTAATATGCGGACGGGTCCGGTCAAGGCAGTTGCAGCTTGGCGCTGCTCGCTGTCGAGACCGGCGAGGATTTCTTCTGGTGTTTGCAAGGCTAGTTCTCTAGGGTTCGTGGTTGCGGCAATGGTCCACCGTACCAGTGGCGGATCAGGTGATGGGCAATCGATGAGGCTCCGGGAATAAACATGCGGCCGTTTTCGACTTCGTCACGCAATTGTTCGCGGGTAAACCATTGAACCTGAGCCATCTCCTCCAGATCAGCTGCAGCGTCGTCTGGTCGCGAGGTGTGGCCCAGAAAGCCCAGCATCAGCGACTGCGGAAAGGGCCAGGGCTGGGATCCCATATACTTGACCCCGTCAACGATAATGCGTGATTCCTCGTATACTTCGCGTTTCACAGCAGCTTCCAGCGATTCGCCAGGTTCTACAAACCCAGCCAGGGCCGAGTAGCGTTTATCACCCCAGGCCCGATTATTCCCTAACAGGACGCGGTCGTGGGGGTCGGTAATCAACATGATCACCGCTGGGTCGGTGCGAGGAAAATGTTGCGTGCCATCCTTGGGACAGACTTGGACCCACCCGGAGGTGCTTAGTTGCGTTTTAGTGCCACATCGTGGGCAGTATCTATTGGCCTTGTGCCAGTTTGCAATCGCGATGGCTGAAACGAAAATCCCAACGTCACGGTCGTTGAGACCCGCGGCTATATCAGACACCCCGAGCCAATCGATGTAGTCGGCATGCTCGACATCGAATCCTCCCACCTGTGGGTCAACCAGCTCTGGGGTCGGCTCCGATGATTCGGCAGTGAGCAAAATGATTTCCACGTGTTCGGCAGCGGGTTCGACAAATTGGCTGTGCTTGGCTCGATGATGGGCTGACCTGCCCAGATAGACCGCGTCGTCGGGAAG
Source organism: uncultured Micrococcaceae bacterium (assembly GCA_937896705.1). Classification (GTDB taxonomy): domain Bacteria; phylum Actinomycetota; class Actinomycetes; order Actinomycetales; family Micrococcaceae; genus Yaniella. The sequence goes on from CALBOC010000275.1 coordinate 4,173, forward strand.
GTCGCCCGTTGCCGCGGCCAGGACGATCTGGCCGGCGTAAATCGGAGCGGTCCGACCGTGGAGCCACAGCACCCGCGTGTTGGGCCGGTCCCACAGTGTGGTCAGCCAGGTTTCATCGTCGCGAAGTTCGGTACCACGATCCACATCGTCGCGGGCAAGAGGCAAACGTCCAAGATCGGGCAGCATATCCATGGACTCCAGCTTAGTCTTGTCAAGAAGTTTTTCGACTCACCACTGGGGTTAGGTCCCAACCTGTGGGCGACCCGCGTAAGGTAGACGTGATGAAACGTACCGTTATGGAACTTGCAGCACTGGCCTCAGCAGCCATGCCTGGGCTCGATATCGTTGAAGCCGCGGCATTTCCGGATGACCCGCGCGCATTTGACTCCGCTATCGTGACCGATGCCGACAATAATCACTGGCGCGTGCGTTCACCGAGAAACTCTCAAGCGGCATTCCGATTGGAAACCGAAATCCAGGTCTTATCCGGCTTCACTCCGGCCATCCGGGCACATCTGCCATTCCGGGTGCCATCTGTTGCCGGTGCGGTACAACTCGACTCCTTGCGTACCTTTATTTATCATCAAATGCCGGGCAAACCCGTGGATTTAGACACGGTCACGCGCTCGGAAGGACAGACCATTGATGACATTGGTCGGATCATCGCCGCAATCCACAAACTGCCCCGTGCGGTCGTTGAAACCGCCGATCTACCGGCATATGGTGCCGAGCAGTCACGCGCCCGGTTACTATCGGAGCTGGATCAGATGGCGCTCACGGGCAAGGTACCCTCAGCTTTATTGCATCGGTGGGAAAACGCGTTTGAAGAACGTCCGATGTGGACTTTCACCCCGCGCGTGGTGCACGGAGATTTTGATGAATCCTCATTATTGATTGATCGCAACCGCGCGGTTGGGGTCACAGCATGGACTGATTTGCATATTGGTGACCCGGCGCGAGATTTTATGTGGTTGGCTTCTACTGATTCTCTCGAATTCCGTGAAGCAGTCCTGTCTGCTTACCATCGGCATATGGCGGTCCCTTCGGATCGCGTCGATCTCCACATTATGCGCAGGGCTGCTCTGGCCGCTGAATTTTCTCTGGCGAAATATCTGATGTCGGGTATCCACGCTTCGAATGACGAAGTGATTGCTGAAGCGGAAGCCATGTTGTGCGAGCTGGCCGCAGACATTGACCGAACCGGTGGTCAAGATATCGGCCAACAATTCTGGGAACCCTCAGCTGAGGTAGCAGCCGAAGATGACGTGGTGATTGCCTCCGACGAAGAACACGTGCCTCAAACTGTTGCCGCCCGCAAGGTTGCCACCCCTGCTGAGCACTCCGAGACTGCCCAGCCACCCGTGGCCGATGAATACCCTGATGCATCAGCAGCGGATCCTGCTGAAACACAAGACGAGCGTCCTACTCCCGCTGCGAGCCGCGAGCACGAGCCAGAAGAGCCTCCACTTCCGGAGACCGCCAAGGCTGCCGAGCCTGCTGAAACACCCGACCCGGCCGGTGTGTCGGCTGACGCCGAAGAACATCGGGCTCAGCTGATTGTCCATGAATTGTCCGAGGATGACGAGGTCGTACCCCACCAGGAGGTTGAGGACCAAGATACTCAGCCGATCTCTTGGCAAGCAGTACGTCAGAACTTAGAACGGGACTAGCTCTCAGACAGGGCGCTAGCCAGGATCGCTTCCAGGTCGTCTGCGGTGGCGAAGTCCTGTGGAGTTTTTTCGACCCCGTGGGCGAGATAGACGAATTTTCCGGTGATATTTTCGAGCGGAATGCCGTGCAGGCGTGACCATGCGAGGCGATAAATCGCTAGCTGGAGACTACGTCGTGGCATTTCGGCGTCTGTGGGGACACGACCGGTTTTCCAGTCAACGAGTTCCCAGGTGGCGTCTGGATCGAATTCGATCTTTGGGTCTCCCCCACTACGAAATACCGCGTCGATTCGTCCGCGCAGCGTCAGCCCGGCCACCGAAGTTTCGACCGCGGCCTCGATCATCATCGGGGTCTTCTCTGACCAGTGTGATGCTTCGAATTTTTGGCGAAGTTCGGCCAGTCCGGTGGCTTGATCCCATTCGGCATCCACCAGGATTTCGGTCTCTTCAATATCGAAGCTCGGAGTCAGCCCGGGGCGATTTTGGGTGTAGTAATGCTCAATCCATTCATGGACCAGCGTTCCTTCGCGTGCTGCGGCGGTTGGCCGTTGAGGCATAGGGCGACGGATTTGCCGAGCCACACTTTCGGGATCGCTGGCCAACTCAACGAACCGGCTGGTCGAGATGTGTTCGGGCATGGGCACATCATGAGTCAACGGCACATTGGCCCGGTCCAAGACCCAATGAATGCGTTGCGACAGATCCTCATCCAAACCGATCTCAGCCTTGGTGGCGTTTCGGACTCTGTTGGCTGCCTGTTGTAGTACTGCACGGCGCGGGTGGCTGCGGCGTACTTCCACCGCGTGTTCATCGGGTTCGGGCAGTCTGCCGTCTTCGCGGGCTTCAACCTGGTACTGCACGGGACCATCCAGTGGGTCATAGGGCCACTGGGCGACTACGGCTTTGGCACGTCTCGGGTTTTCCTCGGGGAACTCTTCGGCCCAGTGCGCTTTGTAATCCAGGCCGTGATCATTTTGGTACTGCACCATTTCTTCTAGGAAGACCGACATGCTGTCCGGACGTTTTGTGATGCCCTGCCAGTGGGCACCCGATACCCATAACAAGTCCTTGGCACGGGTAAAGGCTACATAGGCTAACCGGCGGGCCTCGTCGAGTTCATGAAGCTGCACTTGTTGTTTGAGCGTCAGAACTTCCCGGCCCTGGGTTTCCATGATGGTTTCGGCCATTTTTGCCGACCAGCTGTCTACCCCTGACAGTCCGGCCCATTCTCGGACGTCACTGGCGAGCTCATATTCCCATTTGGGCAGTGTTTCGGCGTCACCGCGCAGTGGCCAGGGCAGATCTCCGCGACTCTTGGCGGTCCATAAGTCCACACTGGTGCCGGGAAAATATCGTTCGTTGAGACCTGGTACAAATACGGCGTCCCATTCCAGACCTTTCGAGGCGTGCATCGTCATGATCTGCACAGCCCCGGGCTTGGGTTGTTCGGGGGGCATATCTAAGCCGTCTTCTTCATCGGCGGCGGTTTCTAGCCACGTCAGAAACGTCACCAGATCTAATGTTCGAGTATGGTCCGCGGAGGCTTGGAACGCTTCGGCTATCCGTAAGAATTCATCGAGGTAGCGGCGCGAATCGACCGCCTCGTTGCCGGGTCGCACTCCGACCTCTACCCCTAATCCGGTGAGTTTTTCGATGTGTCGAATCAGCGTAGGAATGGGTAAGTGAATCTGTCGCATCAGATCACGGAGCATCGCTGCGATGGTGTGCAGACGTTCAAGCCCGGATTCGCTGAATTGCTGTCCTCGGTGACTGGTCCAGTTGTCTTTCGGCAGCCGCAAAATGGCGCTGACCAATGAGGGGTGGTCAATGTCTTCTTTCGGTGACGTCTCAGCATCCAGCGGGTTATACCGATCCTGGAATTCCAACGTACGAGCGAATGCGTTGAGCACCCACAGATCTTCTGGCCCGATGCGCCAACGGGCGTTGGATAGCAATCGGATCAGCGGTTCGGATGATTGTGGTTCGGCAAGGACTTTGAGGATCGAAACAATTTCGATAATTTCGGGGATGCTCAGCAGTCCCGCCAGCCCAACGACCTCGTAGGAAATACTGCGGGCTTCGAGCGCTTCGATTAATGGGGTGAACTGTTTCTTGGTGCGGCACAAGATCGCCGCGGTGTACTCGCCCTCCGCAATGGCCAGGTCTTGGATCCGTTGGGCCAACTGCGCTGCTTCGTCGTCGGCCGAAGCAAACCAGTTGAGTTCTACTGTTCCGGCTTGGGCACCTTGGCGTGGTTGCAGTTCTGGGATGAGATGACCGGACTGTGCTTGTTCGCGCAACGGCTGCGCGACGTGGTTGGCCACATCCAGAATCTGGCTGCTGTTGCGCCAGGCGGTGGTGAGTTCCAGTTGTTCGGCGCCGAACTCTCCGACAAAAGAAAACAGCTGCCCGGCAGAGGCCCCGCGGAATCCATAGATCGATTGATTCGGGTCACCCACGGCGGTCACGGAGTGGGGTTCTTGGGTGCCGCCGGCGCGGCCAAAGAGTGCAGAAAACAGTTGGAGCTGGGCGTGCGAAGTGTCTTGAAACTCATCGAGCAGTACGATCTTATATTTCTCGCGTTCTACGTCTCGAACTTCGGGCAGCTGGGTGGCGATCAGGGCCGCGTATC